>NZ_JBVHLU010000047.1:0-79280 GCF_055558835.1 Embleya sp. NPDC025285 | reverse complement strand
CCCCCCCCCCCCCCCCCCCCCCCCCCCCCCCCCCCCCCCCCCCCCCCCCCCCCCCCCCCCCCCCCCCCCCCCCCCCCCCCCCCCCCCCCCACGACCCCTCCCGCTCCCCGCCGCACGTGACCGGGGGAACGGGCCGTCACCCCACCCCTGAACCCACGATCACGGAGAGGAGGGCTCGATCACGATGCTCGAGGTGATCCAGGACAACTGGGATCTCTTGCGGCACGGCTTCGTCGGGACGCTCAAGCTGACCGTCGTCTGTGGGATCGTGTCGCTTCTGCTCGGCACGCTGATAGCCGCGTGTCGGGTCTCGCCGGTGCCCCCGCTGCGCTGGTTCGGCGCCGCCTACGTCAATCTCTTCCGCAACACCCCCCTGACGCTGATCTTCTTCGCCGTCGCGCTCGGCTTCCCCAAGCTGCGCTTCAACCTCTCCTTCTTCCAGTTCGCGGTCATCGCGCTGAGCACGTACACCGCCGCCTTCATCTGCGAGGCGATCCGCTCGGGCATCAACACCGTCCCGATCGGTCAGGCCGAGGCCGCCCGCAGCCTGGGCATGTCCTTCACCCAGACGCTGAGCCAGATCGTGCTGCCGCAGGCCGGTCGGGCGGCGGTCCCGCCGATCGGCAGCCTGCTGATCGCGATGGTCCGCAACTCGGCCATCGCCAGCGCCTTCAACGTCACCGAACTCATGGGCACCCAGGCGCAGATGGTGGAGAACGGCTACAAGTCGCTGTGGGTCCTGCTGTGGATCGCGGTCGGCTATCTGATCATCACCTTGACCATGAGCGCGCTCCTCGCCGCGCTCGAGAAGAAGCTGGCGGTGGTCCGATGAGCCGCGAAGCGAGTGTGCTGTTCGACGTACCGGGCCCCAAGGCGCGCCGGCGCAACCTGATCATCGGCGTGCTCGGCAGCGTGGCTCTGCTCGCGTTCATGGTCTTCGTGGTCGTGCGGTTCGAGGACACCGGCCAGTTCGAGGCGGCCAAGTGGGACCCGTTCCAGTACACGGGTGTCCAGCAGTTCATCTTCGACGGCCTCAAGGCGACCCTGAAGGCGTTCGCGCTGGCCGCGGTGTTCTCGATCGTGCTCGGTGCCTTCCTGGCCGCCGGCCGGCTCTCCGATCACAAGATCGTGCGCTGGGCCTCGACCACGTTCGTCACCTTCTTCCGCGCCATGCCGCTGCTGGTGCTGATCTTCATGCTCTACCTCGTCCCGGGCAGCCAGGGCTGGTGGAAGTGGGATCCGATGTGGCCGCTGGTGGTCGGCCTGACCATCTACAACGGCACCGTGCAGGCGGAGAACATCCGCGCGGGCATCCTCGCCGTGCCCAAGGGCCAGAGCGAGGCGGCCTACGCGCTGGGCATGCGCAAGACCCAGGTGATGACGATGATCCTGGTCCCGCAGGGCATCCGCACCATGCTCCCGACGATCATCAGCCAGGTCGTGGTGACCCTCAAGGACACCTCGCTCGGCTTCCTGATCACCTACCCGGAACTGCTCGCGGCGGCCAAGCTGATCGGTGGCTACCAGGACTACCACATGCCGTTCATCCCGGTCACGATCATCGTCGGCACGATCTACGTCGCGATGTGCATGCTCCTGTCGGCGTTCGCCACGTGGCTCGAGCGCAGGCTGCGCACCTCGCGCAAGGGCAAGCCGCCGGCCGTCGCCACGCCGGCGCCGGGCGAGTTGTCCCGCGACGCGGTGGCCGTCTGACCCTGCCGGACGCACCGTCCCACCCCCGCACCACCGACCGACGCCCCGCGGTGAACGCCACCCGCGGGGCGTCGCTTTGTCGTCGAAGGGCCCCGGTGCCGGATGATGGGCGACGAGTACGACACGTCTTGCAACACTTGGGGGGCCACGATGGCGGGCAACGCTCCGCGCGCGGACTCGGTGATCATCGCGGGTGCCGGGCCCGCCGGTTTGGCGGCCGCCCTGGCACTGGCCGGGCGCGGGGTGCGCTCGGTCGTGGTGGACTCCGGCAACGGCACACCGCGGGCGGGCTCGCGCGCGTGCGCGCTCGACGGCGCGACGTTGGCCTTCGTCTACGACCTGACCGGCACCCGGCTCGACGGCGCCGCCGAGCCGTGGGGCGTGCAGCGGATCCGCCGACGCAGCCGCGACGTCCCGCAGCCGGTCGACGAGCCGGAGGCCCCGGTTCGCTACGGGCTTTCCCAACAGCGCCTGGAACGCGCCCTGTTGGACGCCGTGCACGCGAGCCCACTGGTGACCACCGCGTGGCGGCATCGGATCGAGGGGGTCGAACAGGACGAAACCTCGGTCACCCTGCTCGCCCGCGGCCCCGGCGGCCCGGTCAAGTGGCGCGCGCAGTGGCTGGTCGCCTGCGACGGTGCGCGCTCGGTGGTCCGGCGCGCGGTGAACGTGCGCTTCCCCGGCCGCCCGCGGGTGGACCGCCTGTTGTGCGCGGACGTGAAGGTACGGCTGCCGCGCCGGATCACCGCGACCTCGCTGGTCCCGCCGGACCCCTCGCTCGCCGACGAGCCGCCGACGCCGGACACCAGCGGGCCGGCCACCCCGTGGTTGTTCGTGGACCCGCCCTTCCACCGCGGCGGCACGGTCCTGGCCCAGCCGCTGCCGGACGACGTATGGCGACTGACCTGGCAACTCCCGATGGCCCACGGGGTGGCCAAGGCCGCCGAGGAGACCCGGGTGATCCAGGTCGTCGGGGACCTGGCCGACCCCAAGCGGGTCTCCGCGCGGGTGCGTTCGGTGTTGCGCACGCTGGACGCGCTCTCCCCCGACTCCGACGGGGCCGAGGATCCCGCGCACGACCTGCTGTGGAGCGGCGAGTACGAGGTGCACCAGCGGCTCGCCCGCCGCTTCCGGGTCGGCCGGGTGCTGCTCGCCGGGGACGCCGCGCACCTGGTCCACCCGTCCGCCGCGGACGCGGTCGAACTCGGCCTCCAGGACGTCCGCAACCTGGCCTGGAAGCTGGCCTTCACGCTGCGCGGATACGCCCCGATCCGGCTGCTGGAGACCTACCACGGCGAGCGCCGGGGGGCCGCCAGGCGACGGCTGGCGCTCGGCGAGGACGCGCTGCACTTCCTCGCGCCGGTGAGTCCGGCGCAGAAGATGGGCCGCCGGCTGACCCTGATGGGCGCACGCGGCAAGGGCACCACGTTGCGCCGGCTCGACCCGCGCGG
This sequence comes from Embleya sp. NPDC025285, assembly GCF_055558835.1. Lineage (NCBI taxonomy): Bacteria > Bacillati > Actinomycetota > Actinomycetes > Kitasatosporales > Streptomycetaceae > Embleya > Embleya sp. NPDC025285. The sequence continues at coordinate 76,116 of NZ_JBVHLU010000047.1, read as the reverse complement.
TCCGGCCGCGAGCACGTCGGGCCCCGACTACACCGGCTCGCCGCTGCTCACCCCCGGCCCCGGGGTCGGCGAATGCATCCGGGACGTACCCGTGGTCCGCGCGGACGGCGCCGACGGGTGGCTGACCGAGTGTCTGGACCGAGGACTGGTCGTGCTGTTGATCGCCCCCGGCATAGAGGTGTGGCACGGCGACCGCTGGCGCGAGGCGGGCCTGATGCCGCGGCTGCGCGCGCGCCTGGACAAGCTCGCCGCACCGGCGGAGTTGGTGGTCACCCCGGAGTACCCGGGCGCCGGCGCGCACACGATCCTGCTGATCCGGCCGGACGGCTACCTCGCGGCGCACCTGCCCCCCGAGTACCTGGACATCCTCGAGGAGACCATCGACCGCGCCCGCGGCGCGGGGCACTGACGCGGCGGCCGGACCCGCCTCGTCCGCGAACGCCGCACGGGCGACCATCGATCGGCCCGTGCGGCGTTCGAGGACGGCGGCCCGCGACCCGGGCCCGGATCAGATCCCGTAGTGCCACGTGGTGAGCATGTACGCGCCGTACCACATGCCGAACAGACACATCCCGACGAGCACCAATGCCGCCGTACGCGTGCGGGCACGCGCCAGCACCGTCGCGAGCGGGACGAAGAACAGCAGCGTGGGGATCATCAGCCGCAGCTTCGAGTGGTAGTAGTTGCTCTGGCACAGCGTCATCACCAGTATCGACAGGCCGTACACCGCCAGCGGCGGCCAGATCCGTCGGTTCAGCGCGACCAGCGAGCCGACCACGGCCGCGATGATCAGCACCGCCGTACTGACCGCTATCCACTGGTCGCCGTTGCGCAGTGTGTCGGTCAGGAAGTGCCAGAGCGCCTCGCCGTTGTCCCACCTGGTGCCCCAGCCGGCGTCCTGGATGGTGAACCACGCGTCGGTCTCACCGAGCCGGGTGCCCACCCACAGCAGGTACATCGGCATGCCCAGACACGCGATCACACACGCCGCGATCGGCGGATACAGGAGCCGCCGGTGTTGCCACATCTCCAACAGCGCGGCCACCCCCAGCGCGGCGATCGCCGCGATGCCGGCCGGTCGGGTGACGCTGGTCAGGCACGCGAGCAGGCCCGCGGTCATCCAGGCCCGTCGGTGCGCCGCGAGCAGCGTGCCCACCGCGAGCGCCAGGAACAGCGTCTCGCTGTAGGCCATCGAGAAGACCACGCCCATCGGCTGCGCGCCGCCCACGAGCACCGTCATCACCAGCGCCGCGCGCCGGTCGTACAGGCGCTGCATGAACACGTACAGCACGCACAGCGCGACGGCGGTCGCGAGGTGTCCGGCGATCAGGCCGGCCGTCTCGTAGTCGGTGCCGGTCAGGTAGTGCACGATCCGGACCAGGCCCGGATACAGCGGGAAGAACGCGAGGGTGTTGCCGGTGAGGTCGCCCTCGGGGGTGTACGTGAAGCTGTCCGGGTAGCCGTGCGCGGCGACGTCCACGTACCAGTGCGCGTCCCACTGCAACAGTCGGTCGCGGAGGCTCGGACCGCCCGCCGGGATCATCCACGAGAGCACCAGCAGCTGGAGCACGGCGGTGCCCGCGTATACCGCCAACGGCGGCCACAGCAGCCGGATGCCGCGCTCCGCGACCGACAGGGCCCCCGACGAGTTCTCGTCGGGGGTGCCCCGGCCCGAAGTCGAAGGCGGCGCGCCCGGTATCCGGGGCTCGTCGATGACGGTCAACACGTACTCCTCAGTGGGTTCCGGTTATTCAACGCCGAGGGCAACTGACACGGTTGACGCCCTTCGCGCGTTTTCTGTGTGGCCTATGTCACGCGTTCGACTTCTGACGCCCTGTCAACTCCGGGCGCGAAGTTCTACTGTGCTGCTTCGTAGTCCGTTCGGAGGAGTCGCATGCCCGTCGCACCGCAGATCCAGCCGATTCTCGACGCTGTCGCCGCCGCGCCGCCCCTTCCGGCCGACCTGCCCCTGGCGGAGCGTCGTGCCGCGTCGAACAAAGCTCTCGAGTCGTCCATCCTCGCGTTCGTCGAGCCCGCGCCGGAAGGTGTGACGACGCGGGATGTGAACATCACGGTGAAGGAGCCCGAACCGGGCAAGATCACCGCCCGCGTGTACACGCCGGCCGGCGCCGCCCCCAGGGGCGGTCGTCCAGGCTACGTGTACCTGCACGACGGCACGTGGTGGCACGGCTCGGTGGACGGCTCCGACGCGCACTGCGCACACATCGCCGCCGAGAGCGGCGCCGTGGTGATCTCGGTCGAGTATCGCCTGGCACCCGAGTTCAAGTTCCCGTGGCCCCTGGAAGACGTGTACGCCGCGTGGATCTGGGTCCAGGAGCGCGCCTTCCAGCTCGGCGTCAACCCGGACAAGGTCGCCATCGGCGGCGCGGGCGCGGGCGGCAACCTGGCCGCGGCCTGCGCGATCATGCTGCGCGATCGCCGCCAGCCGACCCCGCTCGCCCAGGTGCTGGACGCCCCGATCCTGGACCTGACCCTGTCCGGGGCCTCCGTGCAGGAGAACGGCGAGGGCCTGCTGCTCACCCGCGAGGCGCTCGAGGAGGCGATCCGGCTCTACCTGACCAGCCCGCGCAGCGAGCGCACCGACCCGCTCGCCTCACCGCTGCTCGCCGAAGACCTCGCCGGGCTGCCCACCGCGCTGGTGCTCACCGGCGAGTACGACCCGCTGCGGGACGAGGGCGAGGCCTACGCGAAGCAACTGGAGGCGGCCGGCGTCGCGGTCGAGGCCAAGCGCTGGGACGGTTTCGTACACGGCGCGGGCGAACTCACGGCGTTGTTGCCCGAGGCGCGCGAGTACCGCTCGACGATCGCGCGGTTCCTCGAGCGCACGCTGGCCTGATCGGGCGGGGCCGCCTCACTCCGCCCCGCCCCGGACATGCGGCGGCCGTCCCGTCGGGCTTGCGCTCGACGGGACGGCCACAGGTCCACGGCCTTCGGGCGACAGCAGAAACATCCGGCGCGCGGACACTCCAAGTGTGGCGTGCATGATCGAATCCGGCCACCCCTCGGCCTCATTTTGATCATGAATCTCGCCGTTTTTGACCGGCTGGGCGGGCCTACTCGTGCCCGGCCGGGCTGTCCTGTGCCTCGATCGCCTCTCGCACGGTGTCGTGCACGGCCACCATCAGGGTGAAGCCGGTCAGCCGCAGCACCCGCGCGACCGCCCGGGTCGGCGCGATGAGCTGCAACGAACCGCCCGCCTCGCGGGCCCGCCGCTCGGCCCGGACCAGGATCCGCAGGCCGAACGAGTCGATGAACGCCACCGAGGACAGATCGAGCAGCAGCCGGGTCAGCCCGGCCGACACCTGTCGGCTCAGCGCGTCGTCGAGTACCGGACCGCTGTCCATGTCGATCTCGCCGTGCACGGTCACCAATGTGTGACCGGCTCCGACCGTCGACACCTGCACCAGGAGGGGACCACTCGCATCGTTCACGGGCGCATGCCTACCCTTCGTTCCCGGGAGCACACCTCATGTGTCCCGTGGGGATCGGCAACACGCGGGCGTCGCGCGCGTCACCCGCGCGGCGGCCCGAACCGGTCCCCGCGCAGCCGACCGGGCGGCGCTCGAGCACCCCGCTCAGCACTCGATGATGTTGACGGCGAGGCCGCCGCGTGAGGTCTCCTTGTACTTGACCTTCATGTCCGCGCCGGTCTCCTTCATGGTCTTGATCACCTTGTCCAGCGAGACGTGGTGCCGACCGTCGCCGCGCAGGGCCATCCGGGCGGCCGTGACCGCTTTGACCCCGGCCATGCCGTTGCGCTCGATGCACGGGATCTGCACCAGGCCGCCGACCGGGTCGCAGGTGAGCCCGAGGTTGTGCTCCATCCCGATCTCGGCGGCGTTCTCCACCTGCTCGGGGGTGCCGCCCAGGACCTCGGCCAGGCCGCCGGCGGCCATCGCGCACGCCGAGCCCACCTCGCCCTGGCAACCGACCTCGGCGCCGGAGATCGACGCGTTCTCCTTGAACAGCATGCCGATCGCGCCCGCGGCGAGCAGGTAGCGGACGATGCCTTCCTCGTCCGCGCCCGGGACGGTCGCCACGTAGTGGTGCAGGACGGCCGGGATGATCCCGGCGGCGCCGTTGGTGGGCGCGGTGACCACCCGGCCGCCGGCCGCGTTCTCCTCGTTGACCGCCATCGCCCACAGGGTGACCCACTCCATCGCGTGCGTGGGCCGGTCTCCCTCGGCGCGCAGCGTGCGGGCGGTCCGCGAGGCACGGCGGCGCACCTTGAGCCCGCCCGGCAGGATGCCCTCGGTGGCCAGTCCGCGCTCGACGCACGCGCGCATCACCTGCCAGATCTCCAGCAGTTCGGCGCGGATCTCCGCCTCGGTGCGCCACGCCTTCTCGTTCTCCAGCATCAGCGCGGACACCGAGAGCCCGGTCTCCCGGGTCAGCCGCAACAGTTCGTCGCCGGTGCGGAAGGGGTAGCGCAGCACGGTGTCGTCGGGCTTGACCCGATCCGCGCCGACCGCGTCCTCGTCCACCACGAAGCCGCCGCCCACCGAGTAGTAGGTCTTGGTGAGCAACTCGGTGCCGTCCGCGTCGCGCGCCCACGCGGTCATCCCGTTCGCGTGGTACGGCAGCGTCTTGCGTCGGTGCAGCACCAGATCCCGGTCGCCGTCGAAGGCGATGTCGTGCACACCGAGCAGCCGCAACATCCCCGATTGGCGGATGCGCGCCAACTCCGGCTCCACCTCCTCCGGATCGACGGTGCGCGGCGAGTAGCCCTCCAGGCCGAGCAGCACCGCGCGCGGGGTGCCATGGCCGTGGCCGGTCGCGCCCAGGGAGCCGTACAGCTCGACCCGGACGGAGGCGACCCGATCCAGGACACCCTCGCTCTTGAGCCGCTGCGCGAACATCCGCGCGGCGCGCATGGGACCCACCGTGTGGGAGCTCGACGGGCCGATCCCGATCGAGAACATGTCGAACACACTGATCGCCAAGGCGGATGGCCCTTCAAGCGGACGGCAGGGACGTGTGCGCGCCGAGGGACGCGCTTGTGGCGGTCCGACGGCTCGGACAACGCTCCCCAGGCTAGGTCACCGACCGGCGCCGCGGGGGCCCGGATCAGACCGGTCCGTCCCAGGCTCGCCACGGGGTCTCGTCGCTGTCGCCGGCTTCGTCGGTCTCGGCCTCGTGCGCCAGCGCGTCCCGGACCACTCGCAGGGCCAGGCCCTCGCCGTATCCCTTGCGCGCGAGCATGCCCGCCAACCTGCGGATGCGCTTGTCCCGGTCCAGGCCGCGCGTGCCCGGCAACCGGCGGGCCACCAGGGCCCGGGCGGTCTCCAATTCCTGTTCCGGATCGAGTCGGGCGACCGCCTCGTCCACCACGACCGCGTCCACACCGCGTTGCCGCAGTTCCCTGGCCAGGGCACGGCGGGCCAGGCCCTTGCCCGTGTGCCTGGTGTCGACCCACGCGCCCGCGAAGGCGGTGTCGTCGATCAGTCCCACGTCGGTGAATCGGCCCAGTACGTATTCGGCGACCTCGTCGGGCACCTCCCGACGGCGCAGCGCGTCCGCCAACTGGGCCCTGGTGCGGGCGCGCCCGGTCAACAGGCGCAGGCAGATCGCCCGCGCGGTGGCCTCCGGATCGGCGAGCGGTTCGGGCGCGGCATCGGCCCCCTCCGCGCCGTCGATGCCCTCGTCGTCCGCGTCCCGACGGGCCCGGCCCCGAGTCCCGGCCCGCTCCCGCCTGTCCCGTTTGCCGCGCTTGGCCCGACCGTCCTCGGACCGCCGACCGGCGGCCCGCTCGTACGTCCTCGAGGCGGCGGCCCCCGAGCCGTCGTCCTCCGGGTCGTACTCCCGCGCGTCGCGCTCCCCGAGCTCGCGTCGCGTCGGGCCGGCTGGGCGCGCGGCACCTCCCTCGGCACCACCACGCGCGGCTCGACCCCCCGTCGCGGCACGTGCCGTGACGGCCGCCAACGCGGCCCGCAGTTCGGCGGCGTCGATCGGCGGGGAGACGGGTCCGTCCTCGGATCCGTCCCCCCACGTGTTCGACCACTCGCCGGCAGGGCGACCCACGGGCTCAGCCCTCCTCGGGTTCCGCTTCCGCCGGCACGTCGACCCGCGGGCCGACCCCCAGCTTCTCCTTGATCTTCTTCTCGATCTCGTCGGAGAGGTCGGGGTTGTCCTTGAGGAACTTCCGCGCGTTCTCCTTGCCCTGACCGAGCTGGTCGCCCTCGTACGTGTACCAGGCGCCGGACTTGCGCACGAAGCCGTGCTCGACGCCCATGTCGATCAGGCCACCCTCGCGGCTGATCCCGACGCCGTAGAGGATGTCGAACTCGGCCTGCTTGAACGGCGAGGCCAACTTGTTCTTGACCACCTTGACCCGGGTGCGGTTGCCGACCGCCTCGGTGCCGTCCTTGAGCGTCTCGATCCGCCGGATGTCCAGTCGCACCGACGCGTAGAACTTCAGCGCCCGGCCACCGGTCGTGGTCTCCGGCGAGCCGAACATCACGCCGATCTTCTCGCGGAGCTGGTTGATGAACAGCGCGGTGGTGTTCGTCTGGTTGAGCGCACCGGTGATCTTGCGGAGCGCCTGGCTCATCAGTCGGGCCTGGAGGCCGACGTGCGAGTCGCCCATCTCGCCCTCGATCTCGGCGCGCGGCACGAGCGCCGCCACCGAGTCGATGACGATGATGTCGACCGCGCCGGAGCGCGTCAGCATGTCGACGATCTCCAGTGCCTGCTCGCCGGTGTCCGGCTGCGACACCAGCAGGGCGTCGGTGTCGACGCCGAGCTTCTTCGCGTACTCGGGGTCGAGCGCGTGCTCGGCGTCGACGATCGCCGCGATGCCACCGGCCCGCTGCACGCTCGCGATGGCGTGCAGCGCGAGGCTCGTCTTGCCGGAGCCTTCCGGGCCGTAGACCTCGACGACGCGGCCCCGCGGGAGGCCACCGATGCCCAGTGCCACGTCGAGCGAGATCGAGCCGGTGGGAATGACCTCGATCGGTGCGCGCGCCTCGTCGCCGAGACGCATCACCGAACCCTTCCCGAACTGCCGTTCAATTTGGGCGAGGGCGTTCTCCAACGCCTTCTCGCGATCCTGTCCTGCCATGCCTGCCGCCTTGCCGGTCTGTGGTGTTCGCTTCACACCTTGAACGCTAACCCGTCGCACCGACACGGAGGCACGACCGGCGTACGCCTGTGGACAACGTCGGGTCGAAGGTTAGCCCGAACCTTTGTTCGAATTCGATGCCGACACACCACCGGAAGCCGGCATCCACCCATACGGGGGACGGGCACCGGGCCCGTCGACCGCCGGATCAGCCCTGCGCCGCGAGTTCACGCGAACGGCGCACCCGGTGCCGGCGCAGGTAGTAGAAGGCGATGTTCCCGTCCAGCGCGGCGAGCAGCACGAACGGGACGCCGAGCCAACTGCCGCCGACGAAGGCCACCACGGCGGCGGCGAGCGCCAGGACGCACACGATCACGGCGAGGACGACGATGCGGGGCATGACGGGGGCTCCAGACGGGCGCGGGCGAGGAACGGGTCGCGGGCGGTACGGGCGCGACGCGCTTCCATTGTCGCCCCCGCCGACCCGGCCGCCGGCACCGGCCGGCGGCGCCCCCGGGGCGCCGAGCCGGGCCCGCGGCACGCCCGCTGACCAGCGAAAGTTGAGCCGACAACAAACCCGGAGTAGTTTGTTAAGCGTTCAACCACTTCCGCCTCGCCGTCTCCACGGAGGAACCCATGACCCGCATCCTCGCCATCTCGGGCTCGCTGCGCGCCGAGTCGTTCAACACCGCGCTCGTGCACGCCCTGCAGCCGTTCGCGCCCGAGGGCATGCAGATCGAGGTGTACAAGGGTCTGGACGAACTCCCGCACTTCAACCAGGACCTGGAGGCCAACCCGCCGGCGTCCGTGGTGCGCCTGCGCGAGGCGATCGCCGAGGCGGACGGCCTGATCATCACCACCCCCGAGTACAACCGCAGCCTGCCCGGCGTCCTCAAGAACGCGCTGGACTGGGCCTCGCGTCCGTACGCGCGGGGCGTGCTGGCCGGCAAGTCGATCGTCGCGATGTCCGCCTCGCCGGGCGTCCAGGGCGGCATCCGCGCGCTGATCCAGCTCAAGACGCTGCTCCGGGACCTGAACAACTTCGTCGTCTCCGGCCCGGAGATCTCCGTCCCCGAGGTGCACACCCGGCTCGGCGTCGAGGCCGACGTACAGCACGTGCTGACCGACCCGGCGACCGCCGGCATGGTCACCCACGTATTGGCCGGCCTGCAGGACGCGATCGACAACAACGCCGGCGAGCTGGTCGCCCGCCCGCTGGGCGCCTGGGCCGCGTCGCTGGCCTGACCCCGGGCGGCACCGGCGAGGCGAAACGGCGTGAGGCCCCGCACATCCGACGATGTGCGGGGCCTCACGCCGTTTCGAACGAGTGCGTCGTGGGTCGCACCCGGAATCGCGGCCTCACACGTCGGTGACGCGCAGACCGGCGTGCGCCTTGTAGCGGCGGTTGGTCGAGATGAGGTTGGCGGTGAGCCCCTCGACCTGACGCGCGTTGCGCAGCCGGCCGGCGTACACACCGCGCATGCCCGGGATCCGCGAGGCGAGCGCCTGCACCGCGTCGGTGGCGTCGCGTTGGTCGCCGAGCACCATGATGTCGGTGTCCAGGGATTCGACGTTCGGGTCGAGCAGCAGCACCGCGGACACGTGGTGGAAGGCGGCGGTGACGGCCGAGTCGGTGAGCACGGCGGCGGCCTGTTGCGCAGCGCTGCCCTCCTCGACGTCGAGCACGAACGCGCCCTGCTTGTCGAAGCCCATCGGGTTCACGCAGTCGACGACGATCTTGCCCGCGAGCTCGCTCTTGAGCGCGACGAGCAGGTCGCGGTGCCCCTCCCAGGGCACGGCGATGATCACGATGTCGCTCTCGGCCGCGCAGGTGGCGTTGTCGGCGCCGCGCACACCGGCGCCGAGCTCCGCCGCGGCGGAGGCGGCCCGTTCGGCGTTGCGCGATCCGATGATCACTTTCTGGCCGGCGACAGCCAGGCGGTACGCGAGGCCGCGGCCCTGCTCGCCGGTGCCGCCGAGGACGCCCACGACCAGATGGTCGATGTTCGGCAGGTCACGCGGGTCGCGTTTGGGGGACGAGGGGGTTGTCATGGGCGCGATCCTGCCGGCCGAAACCGCAGAGGACACGGGGTGCGCACCCGGATGCAGTCGAGGTCACACTGGTTTTCGGCTGTGCGGGTCGATTCACTCCGAAATAGCACTTATATATGACAACCGGGACGAACCGTGTTTCCTTGGAAGAGAAAACTTTCTCTACGCTCTCCAAGGAGACGCAGTGCCGGCCAAATTCATTGTCACCAAGGGACGCTCCGGCAAGTACGGATTCGTCCTGGCAGCCGCCAACGGTTCGACCATCATCAAGTCGTCGCCCTATGACACGAAGCGCGCGGCATTGACCGCGCTTCGGTCCGTCCAGCGCAACGGCGACACCGAAACGGTCGACGATCGCACCGTCGACGCCCCGGCCTCGGCCCGAGCCCGGATGTCGAAGTCCGTGGCCTCGCCCCGCCGGACGCCGGTCGCCCGGACCGTCGCCAAGCGCGGCGGCACGGTGCGCAAGAGCGCGCCCGCCAAGTCCGCCACGGCGAAGGCACCACCCCGAAAGGCGGAATCCCGAAAGGCCTCGACCAAGCCCTCGACCACTCGAAAGGCGGTATCGAGGACAACGGCGTCGCGGACGGCGGTTTCCAGGACCAGCGCCTCGCGCACCCGAAAGGCGGTATCCACGCCGAGCGGATCGCGAAAGCGGACCATGGCCGGGTCGCGCCGCGCCTGACCCACGCCCACCCCTCCCTCGATCGCCGGTTTCCGGACCCCCGCGCGTAACCCACGGCTTTGTCCGAGGTCGTAGCGTGCGGGGGACGGGAAAGCGGTCGAGCAGCCCCGGGACCCCCGGTCCCGGGCGGAGGAGGTGGGCGCGTGGATTCCGGCACGACCCTGGCGGCCTGGTCGCAGGGGATCGCGCAGAGTCAGGGGTGGACCCAGTTCTCCGAGCTGATGTTGTCCTTCGTGCTCTCCAGCGTGATCGGCGTCGAGCGCGAGGTGCGCCAGAAGAGCGCGGGACTGCGCACCCACGCACTGGTCGGCGTGGGCACCACACTGTTCATGGAGATCTCCAAGTACGGCTTCGCCGACGTGCTGCCCGCTGGCCACGTCGGCTGGGATCCGTCCCGGATCGCCGCGCAGGTGGTCTCCGGCATCGGCTTCATCGGCGGCGGCCTGATCTTCGTCCGCCGCGACACGGTGCGCGGCCTGACCACCGCCGCGGTCGTCTGGTTGACGTGCGCGATCGGCATGGCCTGCGGCGCGGGCCTGCCCTATCTCGCGATCGGGGTCACCACGCTGCACTTCGTGGTCGTGTACGGCTATCCGCCGATCATCCGCAGGATAAGCGGGCCGCGGAGCCGGGTGGCCGAGGTCCGGATCGGCTACCTTCCCGGGCACGGTGTGCTCTCCGCGGTCCTGGTCGCCTGTACCGGCGCCGGGTTCACCGTGGTGGACGTGTCCGTGCACAACCGTGACCGCGAGGCTGCGGAGGACCCCGGGGAGACCTCCATCGAGCCCCGGGCCGCGGCCGTGGTCCTGCTCTTGGAGGGCCCGGCCGATCCCACCGGGTTGGTGTCCGGCATCTCCGAGTTGCCCGGAGTGCTCACCGCGGGCGGCGGGCGGGTCCCCGAACCCTCCGAGTGACCCGACCGCCGGCCGAGCGGCCGGTTCAGCGGCGCCCGGGGTCGTTCCAGTTGGGGTCGTTCTCCCAGACCTGGTTGCGCGTCTTCGCGGTCTCCAGCGCGTTCGCCGCCTCCCGACGGGTGGCGTACGGTCCGAGCCGGTCGCGAGCCGGGCACTCCGGTCCCTCTTCGACCTTGGCGTGCTTGATGCAGTAGTACCACTCGCCGGCGCGCCCCTCGGGCTTGCGCCACAGTCTCAACCTCACGACCCGTCCTCCGCCCACTCGAGCTGCTGTCCGTCGTATCCGGTCGTATCCGTCGTATCGATCGATGCCTCGGTCGCGGCGCCGGCTACACTCGCTGGTTATGGCGATTCTCGTACCCGGTAAGGCAACCCCCATCCGCTCTGTTCCCGCCGACATCCCGCGGCCGGAGTATGTCGGGAAGCCGGCGCCGACCCCGTACACGGGGCCCGAGGTGCAGGACGCCGAGACGATCGAGCGCATGCGCGTCGCGGGCCGGATCGCGGCGGGCGCGATGGAGGCCGCCGCCGCGCACATCGCACCGGGCGTGACCACCGACGAGTTGGACCGGATCGCCCACGAGTACGTCCTGGATCACCACGCCTATCCGTCCTGCCTGGGCTATCGGGGCTTCCCCAAGACCATCTGCACCTCGATCAACGAGGTGATCTGCCACGGCATCCCGGACACCACGCGCCTGAACGACGGCGACATCGTCAACATCGACGTCACCGTGTTCATCGGCGGCGTGCACGGCGACACCGACGCGACCTACCCGGTCGGCGACGTGGACGAGGAGTCGAAGCTGCTCGTCGAGCGCACCCGCGAGGCGCTGAACCGGGGCATCAAGGCGGTCCGGCCGGGACGCCAGATCAACGTGATCGGCCGGGTCATCGAGTCCTACGCGAAGCGCTTCGGCTACGGCGTGGTCCGCGACTTCACCGGCCACGGCATCAACAGCTCGTTCCACTCCGGGCTGATCATCCCGCACTACGACGACGAGCGGGCGACCACCGTGATGGAGCCCGGGATGACCTTCACCATCGAGCCGATGCTGACCCTGGGCAGCTACGACTACGACATGTGGGACGACGGCTGGACCGTGGTCACCAAGGACCGCAAGCGCACCGCGCAGTTCGAGCACACCCTGGTCGTCACCGACACCGGCGCCGAGGTCCTGACCGTCGCGTAGCTGCGTGTACTTCCGTGTGGTCGTGGTCGACACCGGGCGGGCGCGGTGCGGCACCGGGCGCGGGCAGTAAGGTTTCGCGAGATCTCCTCCTGCCCGCTCCCCTGGAAGAGTGCCGAGTACCGATGCGCATATCCCGCGTGGTGGCCACGGCCGCCGCCCTGCTCGTGACGGCGCTCACCGCCACCGGCTGTGTCGCCGTCCACGGCTCCACGACGCCCGTCGAGGCCCTGGACCGGCACGAGGCCGGCAAGGTGCTGCACGACTACGAGGTGCAGAACAACCAGGCCTACGCGAACCGCGACCTCCCGCTCAACGCGCGGGTGGAGACCGGTTCGCTCGGCGCGCTCGACCAGGCCGGTCTGAAGATCCTGAGCTTCACCGACCCGCGCGGCAATCTGGGCAAGGCGCCGATCAAGCACGAGCGGCCCGAGTTCCTGATCCCCAAGGTGATCGGCTGGCCCAAGTGGTTCGCCGTGCACAGCACGCCGAACTTCAACAACGCCAAGCCGCAGTTGCTCGTGTTCGTCAAGGCGAACCCGGACGCGGTCTGGCAGGCCGCGTGGGGCCCGACCCTGCAGAGCCCGTTGCCCGAACTGCGGCGGGACGCGGACGGCTACCTCGAACCGGTCGCCCCGAACGCCGCCGGACTGGCCGCCGCGCCCGGCGAACTGGGGCCCGTGCTCACCGAGTTCCTCAAGGACGGCAAGACCCGCGCCGAGTTGTTCGGGCCCGACCCGTACACCGCGCAGTTGCGCAAGCAGCGTGACGAGCCGATCGGTGAGGGTTTCGTGCGGCAGACGGTGGACGGCGCGGCGAACCAGTTCCCGCCGCTCGCGCTGCGCACGAAGGACGGCGGCGCACTGGTGCTCTTCGCGCTCCAGCACAGCGTCAAGCTGACCGTGCAACCGCCGCGCCGGCTGGGCGACGTGGACCCCTCGACCCTGACCTTCCTGACCGGCAAGCCGACCAGGGCGGTCACCGAGCACCGGCTCTCCGAGTACGTCGCGGTGGTCCCCAAGGCCGGCGGCAAGGTGCAGCTTGTCGGCTGGATGTACGGCCTGGTCGGCGCCGACGGCGAGTGATCCGCCGGCGCCGGGGCGGGTGGGCGGGCTACATCCAGCGCACGTCGCCGGCCGTCGCGCCCACCGTGTCGCACGCGTCGGTGAGCACGTCCAGCACCCGCAGCGGGTCGGGCAGCGGCAGTTCGGGACCCCGGATCCAGCGCACCTGCTGCCCCGAGGGGTGTTGTGCGGAGGGGACCAGCACATAGCTGCCCCGGCAGTGCCAGCGCAGGCCCGGATGCGCGTCCAGCGTCTCGGGATGGCAGTCCAACTCGCACGGCCACCACTCGTCCTCGTCGGCGGGAGTGCCGCGGGTCGCGGTGAAGAACAGCGTGCGTTCGGGGCCGCAGGAGGCCACCGGACCGATCTCGATGCCCTGCTCGGCGAATACCGCGAGGGCGATCTCGCCCGCCCGCGCGGGTACGTCCAACACGTCGTGGCCCGCGCCGGTGGCGGTGACGAAGTTGGCCTCCGGATACAACTCCAGCCAGCGCGCCACCTGGACCGGGTCGGTGGACGCCTGGGTCTGCCACGCGAACGAGACCGGGTGCATGCCCGGTGCCGGACAGCCGACCCGGTCACAGGAGCAGCCGAAGCCCACCGGGTGCGCCGCCGGACAGACGGGCCAGCCGCGCTCGACCAGGTCCATGAGCAGTCCGGCCCGCCGGTCGCGAACGGTGTCCGGATCCTCACGCGGTCGACGGCGCAGCCATCCGGCCATTCTGCCCATTCGCTCCATGGAACCCCTTCTTCCGCGTGCGTTTCGTACGCGCCCCACACGGCGCCTCTGCGTATACAACGCGGAAGACCGGCCCGAGCAATCCCCATCATCGCGGGTCGCCCGAGTCGATATGCCGACCGGGTTCGCAGGTGATCGGAATAGCACCGGTACGACGCCGTGAACCCGCGAGAAATGTACATCGCGGATCGCTTCGGTTCGGCGCGCCGCCCGCAACGACGACCGCCCCGTTCCCGAATGCCGGGAACGGGGCAGTCGCGCCGGCGGCGGCCCGGGAGGCGGGCCGCGGCGCGTGGATCAGCCCGCGTTGACGCAGGTGTTGCCGAACGTCGGGTTGAGCACGGCGATCAGGATGTCGACCGTGTTCCCGCAGATGTTGACCGGGACGTGCAGGTCACCGGCGATCTGGTTGCCCGAGGCGACACCCGGCGACTCGACCGCCGCGCCCTCGGACTCGGCGCTCGCGGTCGCCACGCCGGCGCCCATGGCCGCGATGCCACCGGCCATGGCCGCGACGGCGGCGATCTTCTTCATGTTCGTCACAGCGTTGTTCCTCCACGTAACGTGCCGACCAGGTTCGGCACGCTGGTCAACGACGTGGTGGGGGGGCGGAAACGCGCGGCGGGCGAGATTCACTCGTTCACTGCGGGAGCACCGTGCCGCCGGCGAAATCGGGGGTCAGCGCCCGACCTTGCCGGACTGGTCCGGGCAGAACGCCGCGATCGCGCCGCCCACGAGCATGCCCTTCTCCTGCATCGCGCTCACCGCGGTCACCTTCATCGCGCTCTCGACCAGAGTCTTCCCGGACTTGAGGTCCGAGCACGCCTGCTTGCCTTGCGCGATGAGTTCGGCATCCGGCTTCGACTTGGTGCCCGGGATGAGCGTGTGCACCGTGGTGAGGAAGTTGTCCTCGCCGAGTCCGCCGCCTCCACCCGGGCGCGGCGGGTCCTCCTCGTCCTCGGTGGGATCGGGCGACGTGACGCGCTTGGTCGGCTTGGTCGACGGCGTCGCCGATCCGGACTTCGAGCCGGTCGACGCGCTCGCCGAGGACGTCGAGGACGCCGAGCTCTTCTTGTCGTCGTCACCGGACATACCGACCGCGACGATCACGCCGACCATCGCGAGCACCGCGACCACCGAGACGCCGATCCACAGGCCCTTGCGGCTGCGGCCGGGCTGGGGCGGGTAGCCGGCGCCCTGCGGGTAGCCGCTCGGGTACTGCGGCGGGCCGTACTGGCCCGGCGGGTACTGCGGTTGGCCGTACTGGCCGGGCTGCTGCTGCCCCGGGTACGGCTGTTGTCCGTATTGGGGCTGGCCGTACGGCTGGTTCGGGTCCTGGCCGGGCGGCGGCGGGTAACTCACTCATCCCCCATGGATGTCGGATCGTCGCCTCCGTCGAGCACGGCGCACGGATCATCCAAAGTAGGACGAAATGCCTTGTTTTTGGCCCGCGGAGGAAGCGTCAGGATCATGAAGCTCTCCTCATTTGTCAAGGCGAGTCTTCTTTCGATCGCAATCGCACACATGCCCGCCGTACTCAGACCGCGGCGACCACGATGTCCAGCGCCCAGGGCGTGCCTCCCTGCTTCGGTTCGGCCGTCTCCACGGTCCACCCCAGTGCGCGCAGCGCGTCGGCCAGTTCGGCCGGGTTGCGCGGTTCGGCGCCGGAGACCAGCAGGTCCCGGGTCACCCGGCCCTTGGTCGCCTTGTTGAAGTGGCTCACCACCGAGCGCTTGGCGACGCCGTCCACGATCCGCTCGTGCAAAACCCGTACCGTCGCGGTCCGCTCGGCCACCGCGCCGGTCGGCTTCCAGGCCGCGCCGTACGCCGCCGACCGCAGGTCCAGGACCAGTTCCTCGCCCGCGAGCCTGGGCAGCACCGGGGCCATCGCGGCGCGCCACTGACCCGCGAGCGCGCCGATCCCGGGCAGCCGCACACCCATCGAGCAGCGGTACGGCGGCACCCGGTCGGTCGGCCGCAACGCCCCCCACAGGCCGGAGAACACCAGGATCGAACCCGCCGCGCGCGCCGCCGCCGCGCCGGTGAGCGTGGGCAGGTCCAGCGCGTCGTAGAGCACCCCGGTGTACAGCGCGGCCACCGTCAGCGCGGGCGCCTCGCGCAGGTCCAGGTTGCGCAGCACCTCGCCGCGCAGCTTCGGACCCAGCCCGAGCACCTCCAGCGCCTTGAGCTCGTCGCCCTCGCACAGCGTGATCAGCGAGTCGAGCACCTGCCGCCGCACGGAGTTCAGTTCCGGCATCGAAAGGCCCGCGAGATCGAGCGCGGGGCCCGTCCCCGCAGCGGCCTTGCCCTCGGAGGGCGGCAACAACACGAGCACGGGCGGGACTCCAAGCGGCGCGGGCGGAATGGGGGTCGATCAAGTTTATGGGGAGGAGTCGGGCCGATCATGACGCAGCGGCTCCGGGCGCGCGGGCGAAAAGCCGGTGAAGTCCTTCGCACCGCAGCCGATCTTTCCTAAGCTCGACCCGTGCCTCGTCGCCATCTCCACATCAGGTCCGCCGACGGTGATCGCCTTCGCGCCGGTTTCACCCGCCTGCGTGCGGACCTCGGGCTGCCCGGCCCGTTCTCCCGCGAGGTGTCGGCGGAGGCGGAGGCTGCCGCCCGGCGCGGGCCGAGCCTGACCCGCCGGGATCTGACCGAACTGCCGTTCCTGACCATCGATCCGGCCGAGTCGCTGGACCTGGACCAGGCGATGCACCTGACGCGTCGGGGCACCGGCTATCGGGTGCACTACGCGATCGCCGACGTCGCCGCCTGGGTCACCCCCGGCGGCGCGCTGGACGCGGAGACCATGCGCCGGGTGGAGACGCTCTACCTGCCGGACGAGCGCATCCCGTTGCATCCGCCGATCCTCTCCGAGGCGGCGGCCAGCCTGCTGCCGGGGTCGGACCGGCCCGCGCTGGTGTGGGTGCTCGACCTGGACGAATCCGGCGACCTGATCGGCACCGACGTCTTTCGCGCGATGGTGCGCAGCCGGGCCCGCTTCGACTATCCCCAGGTGCAGCGCGCGATCGAGGCGGGCACCGCCGAGGAGCCGTTGGCGCTGCTCGCCGAGATCGGCATGCTGCGCGAGGTGCTGGAGAGCGAACGGGGCGGGGTGAGCCTGCCCATCCCGGAGCAGGAGATCGTCGAGGACGGCGACACCTGGCGCCTGGAATACCGGGCGCCGATCCCGGCCGAGGGCTGGAACGCGCAGATCTCGCTGCTGACCGGGATCGCCGCCGCCGACCTGATGACGTACGCGGGCGTCGGCATCCTGCGCACGCTGCCCGAACCGGCGCCGGAGGCGCTGGCCCAGGTCCGGCGGGTGGGCCGCGCGCTCGATGTGGCATGGCCCGACGGCGACACGTACGGCGCGGTGATCCGCTCGCTCGATCCGGACAACCCGCGGCACGCGGCGTTCCTCCAGGAGGCCACCGGTCTGCTGCGCGGGGCGGGCTACACGGCGTTCGACGCCGGGGTCCCGGAGCAGGCCGGGCACGCGGCGGTCGCCGACGAGTACGCGCACGTGACCGCGCCGCTGCGGCGGCTGGTCGACCGGTACGCGGGCGAGATCTGCGTGTCCCTGGTCGCGGGCACCGACGTGCCGGACTGGGTGGGCGCGCGGCTGCACGAGTTGCCGAAGGCGATGGAGACCGGCGATCGGCGGGCGCACGAGGTCGAGCGCGAGGCGGTCTCCCTGGTCGAGGCGGTCGTGCTCGCCGACCACGTCGGCGACGAGTTCGACGCGGTGGTGGTTGACCTGAACGAGCGCGGCGACGGCGGGACGGTACAACTCGCCGAACCCGCCGTGCGAGCCCGCTTCGACGGGCCGGGTCTGGGCCTGGGCGAGCGGGTCCGGGTCCGGTTGACCGAGGCCGACGACGCCCGGCGCAGGGTGCGGTTCGCCCCGGCGAAGGCGCCGGGCGCACCCGCTAGGATGGCGGGCACGACGGATGAGTCGGCCGGGCGGCCGCGTCGGGATTCCTCCTCGGAGGGTTCCGCCGAGGAACGTCCGGGCTCCACAGGGCAGGGTGGTCGGTAACACCGACCCGGGGCGACCCGCGGGACAGTGCCACAGAAAACAGACCGCCGACGTCCTCGGACGATCGGTAAGGGTGAAACGGTGGTGTAAGAGACCACCAGCGCCCGAGGTGACTCGGGCGGCTAGGTAAACCCCACCCGGAGCAAGGTCAAGAGGAGCACCGTCACACGTGCTCTGCGCGAACGTTCGAGGGCGGCCCGCCCGAGTTCGCGGGTAGACCGCTGGAGGCTGTCGGCAACGGCAGTCGTAGATGGATGGCCGCCTCCCCGGGCGCCGCAAGGCTCCCGGGAGACAGAACCCGGCGTAGAGGCCGACTCATCCGTCGCCTTCCTTTTTCTCGCCCCCTCCCCCGCCGACGCGGCTCGCCGGTCGACGGCGCGGGAGGCGTCGGGCCGACCGTGACGAGCCGTCCGGGGCCGGCCGGGCAAAGCCGAAAGCCCCGGCCTGAACCCAGGCTCGGGGCTTTCGGAAGTTTGGTCCTCCGCGTGGTCCGCCCGGATTCCTACTGGCGGGCACGCTGAAGGCGCTTCCGACTATGCCACACGTCGGACGGCGCCGTCAAACCTTTGTTCGACCACGCCGCCCGATGTCAGGCGCCGCGCAGGTGCGCGGTCTCGTTGAACACCCGCAGCGACGCGTTGCCGTCCGACCACCACTGGACCGCGCTGATCGCCGCGGCGGACAGTTCCATCCGGAACATCGACTCCGGCGGGGCGCCGAGCGCGATCCGTACCAGTGTCTTGATCGGCGTCACGTGGGTGACCACGAGCACGGTCCTGCCGGGATGCCGGGCGATCGTCTTGTCCCGGGCCACCTCGACCCGGCGGGCCACCTCGGTGAAGCTCTCGCCACCGGGCGGGGCCGCGTCCGCCGAGGTCAGCCACGCGTCGAGGGCGTCCGGGGTCTGCTCGCGCGCCTCGGCGAAGGTGAGTCCCTCCCACGCGCCGAAGTCGGTCTCCCGGAAGCCGGGTTCCTCGCGCACCTTCAGGCCCAGTCGTTGTGCGACCGCCTCCGCGGTCTGTCGGCAGCGACCCAGCGGCGAGGACACGATCGCCTCGATCGTGCCGCGCTCGGCGAACGCCTCGGCCGCCCGCGCGGCCTGCCAACGACCGCGCTCGGACAGGTCCGGATCGGCGCCGGTGCCGGAGAAGCGCTTCTGCGGGGTGAGCACCGTCTCGCCGTGTCGCAACAGCACCAGCGTGGTCGGGCGACCCAGGTCCGGGCCCCAACCGGGGGCGGTCGGGCGGACCTTGGTGGTGATCGGCTCCTCGACCTCCGGCTCCGGGGCCCGGGGCGTGGCGAACGCGGTGGACTCCTGCGGGGTCCAGGCCCGGCCCTTGGCCGCCGCGTCCATCGCCTCGTTGGCCAGCCGGTCGGCGTGCTTGTTCTGCTCCCGCGGGATCCACGTGTAGGTGACCTGCCCGGGCGGGTGGATGCCTCGGGCCTTGGTCGCCAGGTCGCGCATGTCGGCGTGCTTGATCTTCCAGCGGCCCGACATCTGCTCGACCACGAGCTTGGAGTCGGCCCGCACCTCGACGGTCGCCGTCGGGTCGATCGCGTGCGCCGCGCCCAGGCCGGCGATCAGACCGCGGTACTCGGCCACGTTGTTGGTCGCCACGCCGATCGCCTCGGCCACCTCGTGCAGTACCTCGCCGGTCTCGGCGTCGCGCACCAGCGCACCGTAGGCCGCCGGCCCCGGGTTGCCCCGGGAACCGCCGTCGGCCTCGACGACGAGCCTCACAGGCCCGACTCGGCCGTGCGGACGAGGATGCGCCGGCAGTTCTCGCAGCGCACGATCGCGTCCGGCGCGGCCGCCCGGATCGCGCCGAGGTCGGTGATCCCCAGTTCCAGCCGACACCCCTCGCAGCGGCGCTGGAACAGCGGGGCCACGGCCACGCCGTGCGACTGCTCGCGGATGCGCTCGTACAGCTTCATCAGGTCGGCCGGGATCGCCGCCGCGATCACCGCGCGCTGCTTGGTGGTGGCGCTCACCTCGGTGTCGATCTCCGCCTCGGCGGCGGCCCGCCGGGACTCGGCGGCGTCGCGCGCGGCCTGCGCCTCGTCCCGCTCGGCGACCAGCTTGGCCAGCCGGCCCTGGATGTCCTCGCGGCGTTCCATCACCTCCAGGACGACCTCTTCGAGGTCACCCTGGCGCTTGGCGAGCGAGGCCACCTCGCGCTGGAGGTTCTCCAGGTCCTTGGGCGAGGTGACGTGGCCCGAGTCCAGTCGCTGCTGGTCGCGTTCGGCGCGCTTGCGGACCTGGTCGACGTCCTGCTCGGCCTTGGTCTGGTCGCGGGCCGCGTCGCTCTCCTCGGTCTCGCCCGCGACCACGAGGTCGCGCAACCGGGCGAGCCGGGAGCCGAGGCGGTCGATCTCCTCGTTCTCCGGCAGCGTGCGCTTCTTGTGGGCGAGCAGGTCGATTCGCGAGTCGAGGGCCTGGAGGTCGAGCAGGCGGAGCTGGTCGGCGGGCGCGGCGTTCAGCGGGGGCTCCTTGGATGCGGCTCGGGTGGGCGGGAGGTTGCTTCCCACCCGCCCACCCGTTGCGTTTCGGTGGGTGGCTTCGGGTGTTGCGGACGACGGTCGGGCCGATCGGGCCACATGCGCGTCGTCACGGCGCTCAGCGGTGCGGTGTGTGGAACGTCCACGGGTCCGTGACTAGTTCCGACACGTGGGTTTCCACCGTAGTACCGGTCGCGGCGAGCGCACTGGTCAGTTCCTGGGCCGCGTACGCCAGCCACGGCCACTCGGTGGCCCAGTGTGGGGCGTCCAGCAGCGCGGGACCGCCGTGTTCCAGCGCCTCCGAGGCCGGGTGATGGCGCAGGTCGGCGGTGACGTAGACGTCGGCGCCGCTGCGGCGGACCGCGTCGAAGAGGCTGTCACCCGCGCCGCCGCACACCGCGACGGTGCGCACCAGGCGGTCCGGGTCGCCGGCCACGCGCAGGCCGGTCGCGGTGGCGGGCAGCGCCCGGGCGGCCCGGGCGGCGAAAGCGGCGAGCGTCTCGGCGGCGGCCAACTCGCCGATCCGGCCGATGCCCCGGCACTCGCTCGGGTCGGCCGGGGCCGGGTCGAGCGGGGCGGTGACGGTCAGTCCGAGCGCGGCGGCGAGCGCGTCCGAGACGCCGGGGGCCGCCGAGTCGGCGTTGGTGTGCGCGACGTGCAACGCGCAGCCGCCGGTGATCAGCGTATGCACGACGCGCCCCTTGAATCCGGTCGCGGCGACCGAGTGCACTCCGCGCAGGAACAGCGGGTGGTGGGTGACCAGGAGGTCGGCGCCGCGGGCGAGCGCCTCGTCGGCGACCGCCCGGGTCGGGTCCACGGCGAACATCACCGAGCGCACCTCGGCGTCCGGGTCGCCGCAGACCAGCCCCACCGCGTCCCAGGATTCGGCCCACTCGGGGTGGTAGATCCGTTCGAGGGCGCTGACGACGTCGGAGAGCTTGGGCACGAAGGGAGGTTACCGCTCCGAGGTCGCCGCCCCGGATTCGGGCATCCGGGGCGGACGGTGACGCAGTGCACCGGAGCGCCCCCGGATTGTGTGAAGTCGGCCCCATCCGAAGCGTTTGTGCGGTAGGCAGGCTCGCACTGTCGTACGACCGACGAGGGGGACGACGACGATGGTGCACTGTCTGCTGTGCGGTACGCCCTATCTGGAGACGGACGCGTACTGCCCGGGCGAACAATGCGGCACCGACCTGCACGGCCAGCGCATGGGCGATCCGGCCTGCGCGGTCCAGGCATGGTGCGAACCTCGTCGGATCACCGCGGCCGCCGGCGAGACGGTGATGGTGACGCTGACCCTGCGCAACGCGGGCAGCGCGCCGGACCGCTACGACCCCGAACTGCCCCGGGACGTCGGCCGGCGGATCGGCCTGGACCGCCCCGGCGCGCCCGATGTGTATCCGGGCGAGACCCGGATCTGGACGATCGTCTACACGGTGCCCCCGGACATCGAGGACCAGGTCGCGCCGAGCGGGATGTTCGGCCTGGGCGAGGTGGGCGCGGACAGCGGTGGCAGCGCCTTCGAACCGGTGTCCCGGGTGGTCGAGGAGAGCGAGATCCCGGTTCGGGTGGTGTCCGCCCGGGACATGCGGGTGTCCGCGTGCGCGCCGTTCTCGGTGCGGGTGGTGTCCACGGACCGCGACCCGGACGGTGGCCGGCGACCGGTCGGCGCACCGGTGGATCCGTACCACGACGATCGTGAGCGTCGGGGCGGCAAGCGGCGGACCAGAATCGCCGGCGCCGTGGCCGCGACGGTGGCCGCGATCGTCGCGGCGCTGCTGATCGGTATGGCGATGGCGGGCTCGGACGACAAGAAGCCGGCGGCCAAGGTCGTCCCGACGGGGTCGGCGGGCTCCTCGGCCGCGTCCTCCCCGGCCGCCGTGCCGACCACCGAGGCGCCGGTGACCAGCACACCCGAGGCGTCCGACTCGGCCTCGCCGAGCACCGGCGCGCCAGGGAAGCTGACCGTGCCGAACGTGGTCGGGATGACCGAGGCGCAGGGTGTCGCGCTGCTGCGGGAGAAGGGTTTTCGCGGCGTCGTCAAGGGCACCGGCGGCACGATCGCCTCCACCGACCCGGCGGCCGGGAAGAAGGTGGATCGGGACAAGGCGGAGATCGTGGTGACCATGTCCGGGGTTCGGACCACGCCGCCGGTCATCCGGCCGCCGATCACGATCAGGCCCACCGATCCCGCCCCGTCGTCGGCTCCGGTGACGACCACGGTCCCGCCGCTGTCCGGCCTGACCGTCGCCGACGCGACCGCGGCGCTGAAGAACGCCCGCCTGAACATCGCGCTGCCCTCCGGGGCCTCCCGGAGCGACGTGGTCACCGGCTCGACCCCGGGTTCGGGCGAGGCGGTGGCGATCGGTACGACCGTGACGGTGAGCGTGGCCCCGCGCGCGACCGCGACCGGCCCGGGCTGACGCACGGCGGCGATCGGGGCCGGGCGCACCGCGGGCGACCGGGACCGGCGCACCGCACGCGATCATGCAGGCCCGCCGCGCCCACCCGGAACTGACTCACCGTCAGATCCGCTGGCCGCCTCCCCTTTCCATGCAATAGCTTGCTTCAGTCAAGAACAGGCGAGGGGAGAACGCTCATGCTGGACCTCACAGGCGCGTCCGCGATCGTCACCGGCGGGGCCTCCGGGCTCGGCGAGGCGACCGCCCGCCGACTCGCGGCCGGCGGCACCTCGGTGGTGATCGTGGACAAGAACGAGGAGCGGGGCAAGGCGGTCGCCGCCGAAATCGGCGCCGGCGCCGTCTTCGTCGCGACCGACGTCACGCACGAGGAGCAGATGCAGGCCGCGGTGGACGCGGCGGTCGCCGTCGCGCCGCTGCGCGCGCTGGTCTCCTGCGCCGGCACCGGAATGGGCGCCCGCACGGTGGCCCGGGACGGCACGCCGCACCCGCTCGCCGCCTTCGAGTTCATCGTCCGGCTCAACCTGATCGGCACCTTCAACGCGGTCCGGCTCGCCGCCGCCGCGATGGCGAGCGCCTCGCCGCAGGCGGACGGCGAGCGCGGCGCGATCGTGTGCACCGCGTCGGTGGCCGCCTTCGACGGGCAGATCGGCCAGGCCGCGTACGGCGCGTCCAAGGCCGGCGTGGCCGGCATGACACTGCCCGTCGCGCGCGACCTGTCCGCGATCGGCGTACGGGTCAACACGATCGCACCCGGCACGATGGACACCGCGCTGTTCGCCGCCGCACCGCAGGCGGTCAAGGACACCCTCGGGCAGCAGGTGCTGTTCCCCAAGCGCATGGGCGTCCCGGACGAGTTCGCCTCGCTCGCGTACGAGTTGCTTACCAACAGTTACCTCAACGCCGAGGTGATCCGGCTCGACGGCGGCATTCGCTTTCAGCCGAAGTAGTGGGAATCGGCATCAATCAGGACGATCATCGCGCCGCTCGGCGCAGACGGTCGGCATGTCCGCCCCAATGATGTTGGGATGGGGGCGTGAGCGATCCGACCTCGGCGTGGCAGCGCCCCCTGCCCTTCCATCTCCCCGGCCTCGCGCCGCCCATCCGCCGCGACTGCGCGATCGGCGGCGTGGTCCTCGCGGGCGCCCTCGTCCTGCTCGTCACCAACTCCTACCTGATCTGGGGCGCGTGGGACCCGAACCGGTGGTTCCGACTGCTGCCGCTGCTGCCGTTGACCGTCGCCGAGTGCCATCGCAGCACGTCGCCGCGCTTCGCGGTGTTCCTGGGCTTGGCCTGCGAGAGCGTGGACATCGCGCTCGGGCCCTCCATCGGCGGCCTGATCATGTGGTCCGACGTGCTGTACGCGGCGTGCCTGTACGGCACGTCGCGACTGGCGTTCGGGCTGCTGTACGGCAACGTGGTGGCGCTGATCCTGGGCGCGGGCACGGTCTGGGCGGTGACCCGCGAGTTCCGGCTTTTCGTCCTGTCCATCTTCTACATCGGACTGGTCGGCATCTCCCCCGTGCTCACCGGCTTCTCGGTGCGCGAACACCGCGAGAAGGCCGAGGTGGAACGGTTGCGCGCGACCCAGACCGCGCGGCTGGCCGAACTCGACCACCAGGCCGCCGTGGTCGCCGAACGTGCCCGGATGGCGCGCGAATTGCACGACGTGATCGCCAACCACCTGAGCGCGGTGGCGGTCCAGTCCACCGCCGCGCTGTCGGTCAGGAGCATGGACGAGGCCCGGCTGCGCGAGACGCTGGAGGTGATCCGGGAGAGCAGCCTGCAAGGGCTCACCGAGATGCGCCGGATGATCGGCCTGCTGCGCTCGGAGAACACCCCCGAGGAACCGGTGTCCGTACCCCGTCTGGCGGAGACCGATCGGCTGGTCGAACACGTGCGCCGGGCCGGGCTGATCGTCGACATCGAGGTCACCGGCGTGGTGCGGGAGTTGCCCACGCCCGTCGACCTGGCCGCCTATCGGGTGGTCCAGGAGACCCTGACCAACGCGCTCAAGCACGCCACACCGCAGCGGTTGCGCATGGTGTTCGCCTATCGTGCCCAGGACGTGGTGATCATCGGGGACAACGGGATCGATCCCGAGCACGTGACCCGACTGCCCGGCGCCCGTGCGGGACTGGTGGGCATGTCCGAGCGCGTCTCGCTGCTCGGCGGCGTGTTCGAGGCGGGGCCGCGCGACGGCAGATGGTACGTACGGGCCGAACTCCCGTGCGGTGACGACGTGGTGCGCGGCGCCGGAGACAACGCCTCGCTGGGGCCGAAGGGTGGGACCGGGTGAGCGACATCGACACCTTGCGCGTGCTGGTCGCCGAGGATCAGGCGGCGGTCCGGGCCGGACTGGTGCTGATCCTGGACGCGGCAACGGGCATCGAGGTGGTGGGCCAGGCCGTCGACGGCGAGAACGCGGTGGAACTGGCCCGGTCGTTGCGCCCGGACGTGGTGCTGATGGACGTGCGGATGCCCCGCCTGGACGGGATCAGCGCCACCCGCGAGCTGACCGCGGAAGGGCTCGACGTCCTGGTACTGACCACGTTCGACCTGGACGAATACGTGTTCGGCGCGCTGCGCGCGGGCGCCGCGGGCTTCCTGCTCAAGACGGTGGACGCCGAACGCCTGGTCGAGGCGGTCCGGTTGGTCGCGCGCGGTGACGGCTTCGTGGCACCGGAGGTCACCCGCCGGTTGATCCACGCGTTCGCGAGCCCCTCCCGCCCGGGACCGGCGGACGGGCCCGAGGTGGGCGCCGAGGCGCTCGCGTCGCTCACGCCGCGCGAGGGCGACGTGCTCGCGTGCCTGGGCCGGGGCATGTCGAACCAGCGGATCGCCGAACACCTGGACATGGCCGAGGCCACGGCCAAGACGCACGTGAGCCGGATCCTCACCAAACTGGGCCTGCGCAGCCGGGTCCAGGCCGCGATCCTGGCCCAACAGCGCGGAATCGGCGAGTAACTCGATCAGCCCATTCCCAGCCGCATGGTTGCCCCCATGCCAGCCCGTTGACCTGCGCCGATGTCGACTGTTCGGAAATATGCAGATCAACTGACCAACCAACCCTCAATGCGGGTCACTTCACTCAAAGGGGTGAAGGCTGCCGCAACTCGTTGAGGTGGCCCGAACGCGCTGCGTACGGTCATGCCGTCCCGCCGGGGGGAGCGATCCGAGGCGGGGCGGCCATGTCGGCGACCGAGTCACAACGGTCGTCCGACAACCGTTTCCGGGCACCGGTCGACGAGCGCGACGCGCATCGCCGACCGGGGCGCGAGGGCACAGTCGAGGGGGAAGTCCAGGGATGGCGACGACGACTCGTGGGCACCGTGCGGAGCGCACCGGCGGCCACGGCGCGCCGGGTACGAACCTGGTCGACCGCGTCCGTGCGGCGCTCGACCGCTTTGCGGTCGGTGCCCGGGAACAGGATCACGACGGTCGGGCCGCCGGTCGGCCCGACCCCGCCGAGACCGGCGCCGGGTGGGACGTGCGCTCGGACGACTTCTGGTGCACCGTACGACCGCCGGGCCACGCGGCCCGCGCCCAGGGCTGGAAGATCCACGTCAGCGCGCGCACCGGCGACGCCCCGCACGTGCTCGGCCGAG
Organism: Embleya sp. NPDC025285; assembly: GCF_055558835.1. NCBI lineage: Bacteria > Bacillati > Actinomycetota > Actinomycetes > Kitasatosporales > Streptomycetaceae > Embleya > Embleya sp. NPDC025285. The sequence continues at coordinate 49,822 of NZ_JBVHLU010000047.1, read as the reverse complement.
TCTGCGACGTGCTCCTGCCGCGCCGGGTCGCGTTCAAGTTCGCCGGCGACACCGAGCGGCTGCGGATGCTCAACTCGCGGGAGGCGGACCGGGCTTCGGCGGGCAAGTTCATCACCGTCTATCCCGACGACGACGAGCAGTTCATGGAGTTGGTGGACGCGCTCGACGAGGTGACGCGCGAGCTGAGCGGGCCGGGCATCCTCTCCGATCGGCCGTGTCGACCGGGCAGCGTCGTGCACTACCGCTACGGCGGGTTCGGCCGACGTGCGGTGCTCGGCAACGACGGCGGCTACCGGGCGGTGCTCACCGACCCCGACGGGCTGGCCGTGGACGACGCCCGGGAGGCCTGGTTCACCCCGCCGCCGTGGGCGCCGGATCCGCTGCTGCGGCGGGCCCGTTCGGCGCCCGCCGCCGCGCCCGCGCCGGCCCGGCCCCCGGGGGTGCTGATCGCGGGCCGCTTCGCGGTCACCGCGGCGCTGCGGCACTCGGCCAAGGGCGGCGTCTTCGTCGGCCGGGACACCACCGACGACACCGACGTCGTGGTCAAGCAGGCCCGCGCGCACATCGAGGTGGACCGCTCCGGGCGGGACGCGTGCGCCGCGCTGCGGCACGAGGCGATGCTCATGCGGCGGCTCGCGCACACCGGCCTCACCCCTCGGCACGTCGCGCTCGTGGAGGAGGCCGAGACGATCTTCCTGGCCCAGGAGCGGGTTCCGGGCGAGCCGCTGCGCACCTGGGTCGGCCGACACGCGCAGGACCCGGACGTGCCCTGGGCGCGGGCCCGGGGCATCGTCGAGGAACTGATCCGACTGGTCCGGACGGTGCACGACGAGGGCCTGGTGATCCGCGACCTGTCGCCGACGAACGTCCTGGTCGGGCCGGACCACGCGGTGCGTCTGGTGGACCTGGAGTTGGCCGCCGAGATCGGCTCCTGGGCGGGTGCGGCGGGTACTCCCGGCTATCGGGCGCCGGAGCAGCGTCCCACCGCGGACGGTGGGCATCCCGTGCACCCCGCCGCCGATCTGTACAGCCTGGGCGGCCTGTTCTTCCTGTTGGCCACCGGCGCCGACCCGGCCCTGCCCGAGGATGTGGGGGCGAACCGCAGCACGGTGGAACGCCTGGGCGCGTGGCTGGAGTTGGCGGCACGGCAGGGCGACACGGCACGGCGGCTGGCGCCGGCGATCCGCGGTCTGTGGCACGAGGAGCCGACGGCGCGATGGACGGTGCAGCGGTTGGGCGCGTACGTCGCGGGGGTGGATGGCGGGGTCGGGGCGGGCTCCGGCTCGGGCCCGAGTTCGGGAGTGGGTGTCTCCGGTGACGACGGTGACGACGGTGCGGGCGAGGGTCGGGGCGGCGGGGAGCGCGTGGACGCCGGGGAGCGCGTCGCTGTCGGCCGGGACGGTGATGACGGCGCCGTGGCCGGGCTGGACGGCGGTGACGGCGCTGCCGCCGGGCCGAAAGGCGGGAGTGGCAGGGACGGCGGTCGGGGCTTCGCGGGCGCGAGTGCCGGTGCCGAGGTCGGTGTGGCCGGGCGCCAGGACGCGCCGGACGGACCTCGGCCGCATCCGGACACCGAGGGCGACAAGGTCCCGCCGCATCCGCAGCCGCCGGAGGACGATCCGCTGCTCCTGGACGGGCTCGCCCACCTGATCGCGACGATGACGCCGGGGCGGGTGGATCGGCTGTGGCCGATGACGGCCGGCGCTGCGGCGATGGATCCGTGCAGCGTGCAGTACGGCGCCGCCGGTGTGCTGGGTGTACTGGCCCGGGCCGCGCACACCACCACGCTCGAACCCCGACTGCGCTACGCGCTGCACCGCGCGGTCGAGGACGGCGCGGCGTGGCTGCGCGATCGGGCGGCGGCCGAACCGGTGGTCCTGCCCGGCCTGCACTTCGGGCGTTCCGGCACCGCGTGGGCCCTGCGGGACGCGGCGGCCCTGCTCGGCGACGAGAAGCTCGCCGCCGCGGCCGTCGACGAGGCCCTGCGGGTACCGATCACGTGGCCCAATCCGGATGTGTGCCACGGGGCCGCCGGGGCCGGTCTGCTCCAGGTCCGGATGTGGCGGGCGACCGGCGACGAGCGGTTCCGGCAGCGCGTCGTCGCGTGCGCCGACGCGCTGCTCGGCGCGGCCCGGCAGGCCGGCGACCTGACCCTGTGGCCGGTCCCGAAGGACTTCGACTCGCGCCTGGCCGGCGCGGCGCACCTCGGCTTCGCGCACGGCGTCGCCGGCGTCGGCACGTTTCTGCTGGAAGCCGCCCTGGCCACCGGCCGCGAGAGCTGCCTCGACGGCGCCCGGGCCGCGGCCCGCACCCTGACCCGGACCGTGCGCGCCGACGGCGACACCGCGTGGTGGCCGCAGGGCCCCGGCGATCCGGCGGGCGTACGCCTGGCGCACTGGTGCAGCGGTTCGGCCGGCGTCGGTACCTTCCTGGTCCGGCTGTGGCGCGCGGACGGCGATCCGCAGCACCGCGACCTGGCCGAGCGGGCGGGCGCGGCGGTCCATCGGGCCCGCTGGCACTCGGGCACCGCCGCGTGCCACGGCCTCGCGGGCAACGGCGAGTTCTTACTCGACTTGGCCGAACTGCTCGACGACGAGAGCCATCGCACGCGCGCCGCCGACCTGGCCGACCAGCTCCGGGCCCGGACCGCGCTGATCGAGGGCCTGCGGGTGCCCGCCGACGAGACGGCGATCGGCGTCTCCGCCTCGTACGGCACCGGCACCGCAGGCGTCCTCGGCTTCCTGCTGCGGCTCGGCCACGGCGGCGGTCGGCTCTGGTTGCACGGTGAGGACGCGTGAACACCATGGTGACGACGCGACCGCTGCGTCGGATCAGTTGGTCGTTCGCGGCCGACGGCGGGCACGCGGCGTGTCTGGCCACACCGGGCGACGGCACCTGGCGGGTCGAGTCCTGGTCGTTGCGGCCCGGCCGAGCCAGTGGCGCGCTGCCGGTGGGCACCGGGGCGCCCGAGCGGCTGCACAGCCAGTTGCTCGCGTTGCCGGACGGCCGGGTGCTGATCTGTCGACACCAGCCCGGCCGGCACGAGTTGGTCCTGCTGGAGGCCGACGAAGCGGGCAGCGAACGGCACTTGGGCACGGTTCGGCTGCCCGGTCTGCGGCTGCTGCCGTCGCCGGGTCCGGACGCGCTCGCGCTCGCGCTCGGGGCCGACACGACGCCGTCGACCACGGTGTGGCTGGTCCGCGAGGACGGCCGGTTGGACCCCGTGGCCGAGTTGTCCGGCCTGTACGGCGGTGGGGTCCGACTCGACCCGGACGGCCGGCGATTGGCTCTGGACCAGGTGCGGGACGGCCGGGTCAAGACCGTCGTCCTCGACTTCGAGACCGCCGCGGTGCGGCCCTTCCTGGAGCTGACCGAGGCCAGCAACGACCGGCTGTTGCTGGCCGATCCGGTCGGCGGCCTGCTGGTCATCGCCAGCGACGCGCCGGGGGGCGACCGGCTGGGCTGGATCCGGTTGCCGGCCGACCGCGCGCAGGCGCCGGGGCAGGTGCGCTTCCCGGAGCTGGTACACCTGCCCGACGCGGCGGTGCGGCCGATCGCGATCGCGCCGGACGGCCGCCGGGTGGCGCTCCAACTCGATCGGGGCGCGATCTCGCGGCTGGCGGTGTGGACCCCCGAGGACGGCACGCTGGTGGAGGTCGCCACGCCGGACGGTTGTCTGGGTGCGGTCGGCCGGTGGACCGAACAGGGGCTGCGGATCCCGTACTCCGCGCCGGATCGGCCCAGTTGCCTGGCCAGGCTGGACCCGGACCGACCCGACACGTGGCGCCAGGACGGCGAGCCGGGCCCGTTCATCGGGTTCGACGACGCGGCCCGGCCCGCCTGGCGACCGGCCCACCTGGAGTTGCTGGTCGGCGGCACGGGGCCGGTCGAGTCGATCGTGTACGGCGGTCCGGACTGGCGCGCGGCCGAACACGTGCTACTCGCCCTGCACGGCGGGCCGGCGGCGGCATGGCGGTTCGAGTTCGACCCGCTGTTGCAACGGCTCGCGGCGGCGGGCATCGCGGTGGTGGCGCCGAATCAGCGCGGCAGCACCGGGTACGGCGCGCGGTTCGCCGGCGAGTTGCACGGCGCGTGGGGCGGCCCGGACCTCGCCGACGTGACCGCGATCGGCCGCACGATCGGCGCCGAGCGGGCCGCCTTCGGACTCGCCCCGCCAGCCCTGTTCGGGGTCAGCTACGGGGCCTATCTCGCGCTGTTGGCCGCCTCGTTCGCGCCGAACGTGTGGTCGAGGTGCCTGGCGGTGGCACCGTTCCTGTCCGGACCGCGGTTGATCGCCGAGGCCTCGGTGCCGATCCGGGCGCTGATGACCCGACTCGGTGGCGACACCGAGTACGCCGACGAACAGGGTCCGCGCGACGTGGTCGCGGTGTGCGATCGCATCGCCGTACCGCTGCTGTTCGTGCACGGCGACCGGGACGACACCATCCCGGTCGGCCAGTCCCGGACCCTGCGCCACACCCTGCTCGGCCGCGGCCGGGTCGAGGGCACCGAATTTCGCTACCTGGAGCTTCCCGGTCTGGGCCACGACGTCCTGACCGGGGATGGGGCACCCGATCTCCACGCCCGCCTGACCGGTTTCCTGCAAACCGGCCGGGTGTGACGACAGGGGGGGAATCGCCCCGCACCACCCGTCGCGGGCGACCGCTCGCGACGGCGGCACCGTCCCGAAGGAGAATCACCATGGAGCACATCGAGACCGACCTCGCGGCCCTGCAGCAGCTCCCCGAGACCGAGTCGGTCGAGCTGGGCGGCCACGGCGGCAACGGGTGTCAGTTCACCTGCCTGCTCGTCACCTGCCTGATCTTCACGATCAGCTAATTCCGGGATCGCGTCGCCGGCCGGTTGGGCGGTGTGCGCGTCGACGGACCGGCATCCGTGCGGTGAACCGTGGTTCGCAGCGGTGAGCCGGGGTCGAACAGCCGGTGGTCGATCCGGTAAGTACGAACCCGGGACCGGGAGTTCCTGCCGGAATCAGGAGCTCCCGGTCTCGGGCCGATCCTCAGCATGGCAATCGCGGCCGGTTCCGGGCCTGCGGCACGCCGCTCGTGCCTCCTTCTTGGTCTTCGCTTCTTCGTCCTGGTCCTGCTTTTCGGCGTGGTCTTGCTTTTCGGCGTGGTCTTGCTGCTCCGTCCTGGTTGTGCTTCTCGTCTCCTCGTCTTCGACATCCTTCTTCGTCTCCCGGTCTTCGCCTCTCCGTCTTCGACTTCCTTCTCCGTTTTCGTCGTCCTTCTTCGTCGCGACGGTGCCGTTCGGGCGCCGCCCGTTCCACGGTCCGCGCACCCGAGGAGTCACGCTGTGGCCGATGTGCCGATAGCCACGCAGACCGCCCCGAAGCGGGTGGACCGCACCGGCACCGGGTTCCGTGCCGCGCTGCGCACCGCGCCCGGGGCGACCCTCACGCTCGCCTTCGCCGTCCCGGCCGGGTCGATCGCCGCGTTGTTGCTGCCCGCGGCCGTCGCCGGCTCCGTGGACGCGGTGGTGCGCGGCGACTCCGCGACGGGACCGACCGTGCGGCTGGTGGCCGTACTGGCGCTGGGGTTGCTCGCGGGAGTGCTGGCCGAGGTGGCCGGTCCCGGACTGGCCGCCGACCTGACCGCGCGGTTGCGCCGGCGACTGGCGGTACAGGTCACCGATCTGGGCACCGGCGCGCGGAATCCTTTTGCCGCCGGGGATGTCACCTCCCGGCTGGTCGGCGCGGCGCCCGACGCGGCCGGCCTGGTCCCCTCGCTGCTCGGCACGCTGGGCGCGCTGGTCACCTCGCTCGGCGGCATCGTCGCGCTGGCGCTGATCGATCCGTGGCTGGCGGTCGGCTTTCTCGGCGGGCTGCTGCCCGGGCTGCTCGTCGTACGGCTGTTCATGACCCGCGCGACCGGTCTGTTCACCGATTACCAGGTGGTGCAGAGCGGCCTGGCCGCCCGGCTGACCGACGCACTCGCGGGGGCCCGGACGATCCGGGCCTGCGGCACGCGGGATCGCGAGATCACCCGGATCCTCGCCCCGCTGCCCGAGTTGTCGGCGGCGGGCCACGGCTTGTGGCGGGCCCAACGCAACGCGGTCGCCCAGGTGTTGCTGCTCGCGCCGATGGTCGAGTTGACCGTGTTGTCGATCGCCGGGTGGCTGCTCGCGGAGGGGCGGATCCCGCCCAGCCAACTGGTCGCGGCGGCCGGGTACGCGGCGCTGGGACTGGGCTTCCTGGAGCAGGTCGAGGCACTCGTCGGGGTCGCCCACGCGCGGGCCGGGCGTACTCGGGCGGCGGAGTTGCTCGCGGTCGAACCCGCCGGCTACGGGACGGCACGCACACTGCCGCCGGGGCGGGGCGAGTTGACCTTCCGGCGGGTGAGCGTGCGGGTATCGGAACCGGGTCGGGACGCGGAGCGGGTGGTGCTGGACGGGATCGACTTGACGGTGCCGGCGGGCGCGTGTGTGGCCCTGGTCGGGGCGTCCGGTTCGGGAAAGTCCACGCTGGCCGCGCTGGCGGGGCGGTTGCGCGAGCCGGACGAGGGTGAGGTGCTCCTGGACGGAATGCCGGTAACCCGGTTGGCACGCGGCGAGTTGCGGCGCGCGATCGCGTACGCGTTTCCGCGGCCGGTCCTGGTGGGCGCGGATCTGGCGGGGGCGCTCGCGTACGGGCGGCCCGGGGCGGATGCGGAGACGGTGACGGAGGCGGCCCGGATGGCGTTCGCGGACGACTTCGTCCGTCGGTTGCCGGCCGGCTACGCGACCCGGACCCAGGGGCTCGCGCTGTCCGGCGGTGAGGTGCAGCGGCTGGGTCTGGCACGGGCATTGGTACAGGACGCGCGGGTGCTGGTGTTGGACGACGCGACCAGCGGCCTGGACACGGTCACCGAACACCACATCCACGAGGCGTTCCGCGCCGGGCTCGCGGGCCGCACCCGACTGGTCGTCGCCCACCGCGCGACCGCGGCGGCCGGCGCGGACTTCGTGGCCTGGCTGGCCGCGGGCCGCATCAAGGCGATCGGCACCCACGCCGAACTCTGGAGCGACCCCACCTACCGCGCGATCTTCACCACCCGCACCCCCGACCCGAACACGACCCGATGAGGCACGGGGTCACATGACCGACGACACCAACGAACCTCCGCCGAACCGCCACCACCCCACCCCACCCGAGCCCCGGAACGAGCAACACGGCCCCCCGCCGCAGGGAGCCGGCAACACGTGGGACCACCCGAACAAGCAAACGACGCACGAACCACCGGAGGCCGCCCACACACGGAACCGGCCGAACGAGCGGCCGGGACACGTGGAGGCCGAGGAGAGCCTCGGGCGGGGAGATCCCGACGGGCGGACGACGTGCGCGACGGCGGAGGGCGGCGGGGCGCCGATGGCGGGCGGCGGCGCTCTGCCGGACGGCCCGAGTGAACGGGCAGGGCACGCGGCGGTGGACGGCGACGGCCGGCAGGACGCCCCGGGTGAGCAAGCGCAGCGCGCGGCGATGGCGGGCCGGGCCGGCGAGTGGGCTTGGTGTTCGGCGGTGACCGTGCACGCGGCCCGCTCGGCGCTGCCGCGGAATGGGCAACGGGCGCCGATCACCGCCGAGGACAGCACGGAGCCCGGCGTTCCTGCCGGGGCCGAGGCCGAAGGGGGAAGCCGGATGACCGACGACGGGCCACACGACGACCGAACCACGGAGCCGAACCCCGCCCCGGCCCGACCCACCGGGCGACGCCGGCGCGTGGTGGTTCCGGTATGGGACCCGAGTCGACGTCGCGCCGAACCGCCGGCCCCGGAGGAGCCCGAGGAGGTATCCCGTGCTGCTCGCGGCTCGGTGGGGAAAGGCTCGCGTAGGAAACCGGGGTGGGACACGGACCCCTCCCGTGCCTCGGACACCACCGGCCCGGACCCCGGCGATGCCCCGGCGGCCGAGGCCCCCGGCCCACGTGTTCGGCGGTGGCGCTCCCGAACCGCACGGGGGCGGAGCGCTCGGCGACGGGCGTCGTGGGCAAGCGGATCCCCGGAATGGCAAGAACTCCCCGCACCTGCACCAGAGGAGCACCCGGACGCGGGCCGGCCCTCCGGCCGAAGTGAACGAGGGCGGCGGGTGTCCTGGGTAGGCGCCCACCCGGAAGGTCAAGAACTCCCCGCGCCCGCACCGGAAGAGCACGCGGACCCGGAAGCGCAAGAACTCCCGGCATCCACGACGCGGGACAACGCGAACGGGGCCCAGTCCTCCGGCCGAAGTGGACGGCGGCGGCGCATGTCCCGAGCAGGCGCCCACCTGGAATCGCAAGAACTCCCCGCGCCCGCACCGGAAGAGCACGCGGACGCGGCCGAGACCCCCGGCCGGAGTAGGCGACGACGTGTGCCCCGGGCAAGCGCGGACCCGGAATCGCACGAACTCCCGGCATTCACAATCCAGGACAACGGGGACGGGGTCGAAGTCCCCGGCCGGCGTGGGCAACGGCGCGTGCCCCGGGTAGGTGCGGACCCGGAGCCGGAGGGACTCCCCGCGCCGGCGCCGGAGGACGACGCGGACTCGGCTCAGGCCCCCGGCCGCAGTGGACGACAGCGGCGGGTGCCCCGGGCGGGCGTCCACCCGCAGTCGGAAGCACTTTCCACGCCGTCGCCGCAGGAGCGCGCAGACGTGGCCGGGGCCCTCGGCCGGAGTAGGCGACGACGGGTGCCGTGGGCTGGCACGGGCCCGGAATCGCAGGGGTTCTCCGCGACCGCGCCGGAGGGCGACTCGGACGCGGCTCAGGCCCTCAGCCGCAGTAGCCGACGACGTATCTCGTGGGCAGGTGCGGAAGCGGAAGGGCTCCCGGCCGGGCCAGCGGAGGACGCGGCCGAGACCGCCGGCCGGGGTGGGCAACGGCGGCGGCTGTTGTGGGCGGGCGGCGGCTCGGAGCCGGGAGGACTCTCCGCACCTGCACCGGAGGAGCACGCAGGCGCGGGCAAAACTCCTGGTCGGGGCGGGCGGCGGGTGTTGTGGGTGGGAGGCGGAGCGGAATTCGGGGATGACTCGGTGCGGGCGGACGCGGACGCGGCTGTGACGACCGAACCCGTCGCTCGCGGGCGCCGATGGCGGACTCGGAGGGCCGAACGGTCGAGTCACCGGGCCGCCGTGGACGCCCCGCCGACCGCCGGGCCCTCGGCCGAGATGTCTCGACGCGATGCGCCCTCGGCGGTAGGGAACCCAACGCAGGCTCCGCCCGGCGGCAACCCTGGCGCCGCCTTGGACACCCCGCCGACCGATGGGCCCGGGATCGAGTCGTCTCGATGCGATGTGCCTTCGGCCGTGCGGATCCCGGCGCGGGATCTGCCGAGTGACGAGCCGGGCGCTGCCCTACACACCCCGCCCGTGATCGAACCGTCCCGACGCGACATAGCCCCGGGCGCCGCGATCCCGACCCGTGTGGACACCCCACCCGGCGGCGGAGCCGCGATCGAGCGGACTCGATGCGATGTGCCTTCGGCCGCGGGGACCCCGGACCGTACTCCACCCAGCGACAGCCCAGGCGCTCCCGCGCACACCCCGCCCTCGATCGAGCCGCCCCGACACGACGTGCCCTCGCCGCCGGGTCCGGTTGACGGTCCGTCGGGCGACGGTCGTGTCGGCCGGGGTGGGCCCGCTCGGCATCGGCGGCGGGGCGATGGTGGGCGTCAGGGCGGAGCCGGCTCCGGCGTGCGTGCGGCCCGCTCGTGGTGGGGACGGGGACGAGCGGTGGGCGTCCGCGATGGTGATGGTGCTACGGACGACGCGGGAGGCTCCCCCGGCGACTCCTCGCCTGGGCTTGGCGACTCCCCTCGAGGATCCGACAGCTCTCCGCAACCGCCCGAGAACTCCGCACAGTCAAGCGACGTTTCCCTGCCCGGACTCGGCAGTTCCGGTCATGGACCCGGTAGTTCCACACCCGGATCGGATATCTCCCCGGACGGGCCGGACGACTGCGCGCCCGCATCCGGCACCTTCCCGGACGCGCCGGACACCTCCCCGCCCGAATCCGACACCTCCCCGCACCAGGCCCACAACTCCCGCCAGACCCCCCGCGCCCCCCGACCCCGTCGGCGGCACAGTGCCGGCCCCTACGGTGGTGGGTTGCGGGCTGGGCAGGCGTTGTTGGTGGGGTTGTTGCGGGCACGGCGGGCGGCTTTGGGGCGGGTGCTCGGGTGGTCGGTGGCGGAGGGGATTCCCGCGCTGTTGTCGGGGGCGTTGCTCGCCGCCGCGCTCGATCGCGGGTTCCTGGCCGGGCGGCTCGGTGTCGGGTTCGTGCTGCTCGGCGTGCTCGCGTTGGCGATGCTGATTCGGGCTGCCGCCACATACGCGATGTTCCCGCACCTGGCGGCCGTGGTGGAGCCGATCCGGGACACCCTGGTGCGCCGGGTGGTGTCCGACGCCGTGCTGGACGCGACGTCCGGGAGTCCCGGCGCGGGGATGCGCGCGGACGCGGCGGTGGCTCGGCTGACCGAGCAGGTAGAGAGCTGCCGCAACCTGACCGCGTCGCTCCTGCGTACGCTGCGCCAGCTCGGCGTCACGATCGTGGCCGCGCTGCTCGGCCTCGCCGTCCTCGCGCCGATCCTGCTTCCGCTCGTGTTGATCCCCCTCGGTCTGGCCGTGTGGTTGTTCGTACGCCTGCTGCCGCCGCTGGCCCGGCGCCGGCGCGCCCTCGTACTCGCCGACGAGGAGATCGCCGCCCACACCGGCCGCACCGTCGCCGGTCTGCGGGACGTGGTCGCGTGCGGCGCACAGGAGCGCGTCGTGGCCGAACTGGGCGCCGAAGCAGACGCCCGCGCACGCGCCGCCAAGCTGCTCGCCCGCGCCTCCTCGCTACGGCTGCTCGTGGTCGCCCTGGGCGGCCAACTCCCGCTGCTCGCCGTGCTGATCGCGGCACCCTGGCTGGTCCGCGACGGCACCCTGAGCACCGGCGAGGTGGCGGGTGCCGCGTTGTACCTGGCCCAGCACCTGGAGCCCGCCGTGCGAGCCGCGACGGCGACCGTGGGCGGCTGGTTCCTGGAACTGCTCGTGGTCGCCGGCCGCCTGGCCCAGACGACCGAGCCCGCGCCGATGCCCGCCGCCCGCCCCGCGCCCGCCCCATCCGGCTCCGGTGGTCTCGTCCTGGACCGGGTCACCTTCGGCTACGGCCCGTTCGCCGAACCGGTCGTCCGTGACCTGACGATGACCGTCTCCGCCGGTTCGCATCTCGCGGTGGTCGGACCGAGCGGCATCGGCAAGTCCACCCTCGCCGCCCTGCTGGCCGGCCTGCTGGCGCCGGATCAGGGCAGCGTCGCCCTGGCCGACACCCGGCTCCCGAACTGGCCGGAGCCCGCGCTGCGCGCCACGATCGCGGTGGTCCCGCAGGAGGCGTACGTCTTCGCCGGATCCGTGCACGAGAACCTGAGCTACCTCGACCCGGACGTCGTGCGCGCCGATCTGGACCGCGCGGTGCGCCTGGTCGGCGCGGCCGAACTGATCGCCCGGCTCGGCGGCTACGACGCGCGGATCGCCGACCCGGGCGCGTTGTCCGCCGGCGAGCGCCAACTGATCGCGCTGGCCCGGACGTACCTGTCCCCCGCCCGCTTCGTGATCCTCGACGAGGCCACGTGCCACCTGGACCCGCCCACCGAGGCGCTGGCCGAGGCGGCGTTCGCGACTCGCGCGGGCGCCCTGGTGGTGATCGCACACCGGATCGACTCGGCCCGCCGCGCGGACCGCATCCTGCTCATGGACGGCAACCGGCCGACGCTGGGCACCCATCACGAACTGCTCGCCGAATCGGCGCTGTACCGCGATCTGGTGGGCGCGTGGGAGCAACGGCCGACCGACCCGGTCGGCTGGTTCGAGCGCAAGCCCGTCCGCGCCGAGGAGAACGCGCGGGGCCGGGTCCGACGCTGACCCGACCCGATCCCGCGCGCCGCCGGGCGGTCCCAACCCGGGCTCCGTCCCACGCACCGTCTCGGGCGCCGTCCCACGCGCCCTCTCGGGCGCGTCCAGCCCGCCGACTCAGGCGCCGTCGAGGATCTCGGTGAAGCCGTACGGCTCGTGCGGGCCAAAGAACAACTGCTCGGCCACCCCGACACCCACCCGACCCGCGCCGGTCAGCTCGGTCACCCGGATCACCTGCTGCTGGTGCTGGCGGTCGAACTGCAGCGGGTCGACCTTGTCCAGCTCCCAGCTCTCGTAGCCGACCTTGAGCTCGCCCTGCCAGACCGCGTGGCCCCACTCGGAGTGCAGGTAGCCCAGGCCCGCGAGCAGCCCGCGGGTGCCAATCGGCTCGATCCGGTAGGCGAACGGCTCGCCCGCGCCGTCGGTCATGTGGAACTCGCCGCCCTGGATGCGCCGGGTGCCCGGGACCCAGGTGAGTGCGTGGTGATGCGGCGTCAGCTTCTCGAACACGGGCTGGTCCTCGGGGACCGGAACATCCGCCGGGTCGGGCAGCGTGCCCAGCGGTGTCGCGGCGACCCGCTTGCCGTCCACGTGGTACATGTGCCCGTCCGCGCGCTCGAAGGAGGCCCACAGGCTGACCTCGTCCGCCCAGTGGATCGGTGTCCACAACCACAGGATCGGATTGAACGGCTTGGGCGCGCCGCCCTCCCGCTCGCCCACCGGCCGCACTCCCCACGAGCGGTCCCGGGTGCCCAGTGTGGTCGCCGGGTCGATCTCCAGGATCCGGCCGCCGGGCAGCGTCACCGTCCCCGACCACACGCCGAGCTGGGTCAACCGGGTCGAGTCCATGATCACGTGGTGCCCGTTGCGGGTGGTGGTGCGCTCCTCCTCGATCGCGGCGGCGCGCGCGGTGAAGGTCAGGTCGCAGCCCAGCCCGTGCTCGTTCGGTTCGACGTACACCCGCAGCACCTTCAGCGGCGTGCGCACCTCGATCCCGACCGGGCCGACGGTGAGGTCGAACCGGTCCAGCGGCGCCCGGCGGGACGCGTGCAGGCTGTGCTGGACGCCGTCCACGCTGATCGTGAAGTGCGCGTCGGCGACGAACCGGTTCGGGTACAGGCCGTGCGAGAACGCGAAGTAGAACGCGCCGTCGCGGGCGTAGCCGTTGAACCAGTAGCGGTCGTACGCGTTGCGGTCCGAGGTGGCGGGCGTGGCCACCGGCTCGGGCGTCTGGTGGATCGGGAAGTCGTCGGCGGAGGTCAGCACGGGGAGCCCCTTCTTGGTGCGGTACGAGAGATACCCCTCGGACCGGCGGCCGGCCGGCCGCGGCCCGATCGCGGCGATCCGCGCGGAGCCCTGCGCGGCCGCGTCACGACACGTGTCAACGGTGCGGGCGAAAGCGGGGCCGGGGGCGATTCCGCCGCCCCCGGCCCCGCGGATCGGGAATCAGCGCGGGTCGCGCTTGAGGAAGAGCAGGTCGTCGGCGGTGTAGCCGGCGCCCAGCTTCTTGTCCGCGTAGTGCGCGGAGAGCACCTGGTCCAGCTCGTCCGGCGTGAAGGTGGCCTGCTTCGAGTCGAACTTGGCCTGGAGCGTGGGGCGTTCGATCACCGCGACGAAGCCGCCGTGCACCACGAAGGCCTGGCCGGTGATCTGCTCGGCGGCCGGGCTGGCCAGGTAGGCGACCAGCGGCGCGACGTGCTCGGGCGCCAGCGGGTCCATCTCGCCCTCGGCGATGTTGTTCGCGCTCTCGCCGAACACGTGCGTGGTCATGCTGGTGCGCGCCCGCGGGCAGATCACGTTGGCCCGCACGCCGTACTTGACCAGCGCGTTCGCGGTGGACATGGTCAGGCCCACGATCGCCGACTTGGCCGCGGCGTAGTTGGGCTGCCCGGCGGAGCCGGCCAGCCACGCCTCGGACGCGGTGTTGATCACCCGCGCGTACACCGCGCCGCCGCTCGCCTTGGACTTCTCCCGCCAGTACTTCGAGGCGTGGTGGGTGGTGTTGAAGTGGCCCTTGGCGTGCACCGCCAGGACCGAGTCCCACTCCTGCTCCGTCATCGAGAAGATCATCCGGTCGCGCAGGATGCCCGCGTTGTTGACCACGATGTCGATCGAGCCGAAGGTGTCGATCGCGAGCTGGATCAGCTTGCCCGCCGCGTCGAAGTCGGAGACGTCGCCGCGGTGGGCGGCGGCCTTGCCACCGGCCGCGACGATCTCGGCGACGACGTCGTCGGCCGGGTTGGGGCTGCCTTCGGGGGCGAAGTCGTTGATCACGACGGCCGCGCCCTGCTTCGCGAGTTCGAGGGCTTCGGCGCGGCCGAGGCCCCGGCCGGCGCCGGTGACTACGGCGACCTTGCCATCCAGCGACGTGGTCATGCGGTAACTCCCGTGGGGTCGGTGGCTTTGCTGCGGTCGCGTCTTGGTTGGCGTGGGCGTTGTCGTGCCCACCCGCCCACCCGTTGTCTCGGGTGGGCGGGCTGCGGATTACGGCGCCGCTTGCTGGGGCTCTGGTGCTGCTCGGTCAGAGGGTGACGATGGTGCGGATCGACTCGCCGCTCTTCATCAGGTCGAACGCGTCGTTGATGTTGGCGAGGGTGAGGCGGTGCGTGATCATCGCCTCCAGGTCGAGCCGTCCGGCCCGCCACAGCTTGGTGATCCGCTCGTACTCGGAGACGATGTCGCCACCGCCGTAGATGCTGCCGATGATGCGCTTCTGGTCGAAGAACAGCTCGAACATGTTGAACGAGACGTTGTCGTCCATCGCGCCCGCGCCGACGATGATCACGTCGCCGCCGCGGCGGGTGAGGTCGTACGCGCTGCGCGCGGTGAACGACTTGCCGACCACCTCGAAGACGTAGTCGAAGCCCTGATTGGCGGTCAGGTCGCGCTTGGCGTCCGCGGCCTGGTCCGGGGTGATCGCGTGCGTGGCGCCGAACTGCTTGGCCCACACGTGCTTGGACTCGGCCGGGTCGATGGCCACGATCTCGGCGGCACCGGCCGCGCGCAGACCCTGGATCACCGCGATGCCCACGCCGCCGGCGCCGATCACCGCGCAGGACGCGCCCGGCTCGATCCGCGCGCTGTTGAACACCGCGCCGACACCGGTGGTGACGCCGCAGCCGATCAGCGCCGCGATCTCGTACGGCACGTCGTCGGCGACCTTGACCGCGCACGGCGCGGCGACCACGACCTCCTCGGCGAAGGTGCCGGTGCCGGTGAAGCCGTACGACGGGGTGCCGCCGAAGGTGAAGTTCTGCGTGCCCGCGTTCATGAAGCCGGCCAGGCACAGGTTGGACTGGCCGCCGCGGCAGTAGTTGCACACGCCGCACGGCGGCGCCCAGCAGATGATCACCCGGTCACCGACCGCGACGGTGCTCACGCCGTCGCCGACCTCGACCACCTCGCCGGCGCCCTCGTGGCCGGGGACGAACGGCGCGGGCTGGGGCAGGACGCCGGTCATCGCCGACAGGTCCGAGTGACATACGCCGGTCGCGTGCAGCTTGACCCGCACGCGTCCCGGGCCCATGCCCACGGCCTCGACGTCATCGCGGACGTCGAGCTTGTCCTGGCCGGTCTCGTGCAGAACCGCTGCGCGCATGGGGGCTCCCTCGTCTTTCTGCGAACCAATACTTGGCCCGGTCAAGAACTATAACTTGTTCTCGTTTTGACTCAAGACCAATGACACGGTCAAGGTATCCGCCCCCACGAGAAGGCGAAAGGCATCGGACCCGGGACAAGGCAAGGTCACACACCCGACCGTCGACCACTCGCCGCCCGACGCTGCGCTCACGAGCACGAACGACGTGGGGCGGGAGCACCGTGGGCGCCGCGGGCGGCGGGCGGCGGGCGCCGCGGGCACGGCGGGTGCGCACGGCGACGGGGCGGGTGTGGCGGTTCGGGTGTGGGCGGGCGAGGCGCAGGCGTGGCGCCGAGCGTGGGCGGATGCGGGCGGACGCGCGGCGTCGTCAGTGCGGGCGGCAGCGCAGGCACGCTGGGCGCGGATGAGCGCAGGGCACGCGCGGCGGATGCGGGGCGGACGGGATGGCGGGGGCGGACGCGGTGCACCCGGGCGGGCGCAGTAGCGGACGGGGCGTGCGGGGTCGCGGGTGCGAAGGCGGGCAGGCGGGTGCGGGTGCGGGTGCGGGTGCAAGCAGCATGCCGATGCGGTCGCAGGTGCGGACGGCGCACGCACAGCGTGTGCAGGGCGGACGCGACGGTGGACGGGGCTCGAAGTGACCCGGTCGTCGACTGCGCGGGGGCGATGGCGCGTACAGCTAGGACAGGCGCGGAGGTGGGGACCTGGGAGGGCTCAGCGGCGCGCGCCCGCGCAGTCGAGGCGAACGGGGCGACAGGTGCGGGCGGTTTGCCGGCGTGGGCTGCGGTGTGTGGGGCGAGCGGGCATGCGACGGCGTGGAGGGGAACGGCGGTGGGACCGGGCGGGCGCAGTGGCGGGCGCAGGCGGCGCGGTCGGCGCGGCGGCGGGCAGCGGCCGCACAGGGGCGAAGGTGGCGGCGGGCCTGTCGCTCGGGCAGGCACGGCGGTGGGGCCGGGCGCGGCGAAGACGCTCGGGCCGGTGATGTGGGTCGGCCCCGGGGCGGGGCCGCGGGTTCGGGCGCGGGGTGGGGCGTATCGCGTGGCGGAGGGGTGTGGCGCGGGGCGCCGGGGTCGCGAGGTCGGGGCGACCTCGGGTTCCCCGGCGTACCGCGCCGCTTCGGCAAGGACGCGTCGTCAGGACGTGTACTCCACCACCGTGTCGGAGAGCACGATCGCATCGTCGCGCTCGACGGCGGAGGTGTTGATCAGCAGCTTGCCGTCCTCCTCCCAGACCCGGACGCGCATCGTCTCGCCCGGGAAGAAGATGCCGGCGAACTTGGTGCGGTAACGCTTGACCCGCGAGACGTCGCCGCCCAGCACGTTGTCCACGACCGCCTTCAGGGTCAGGCCGTACGAGCACAGCCCGTGCAGGATCGGGGTGTCGAAGCCGGCCGCCTTGGCGAAGTCCGGGTCGGCGTGCAGCGGGTTCCAGTCGCCGGACAGGCGGTACAGCAGCGCCTGGTCCGCGCCGGTGGGCACATCGATGGTGTGGTCGGCCGCGCGCTCGGGCACGTCGATCTTGGTCACCGGCCCGCGCTCACCGCCGAAGCCGCCCTCGCCGCGCACGAAGATCTCGGCGCGCGAGTCGTACAGCTTGGTGCCGTCCTCGAGTTCGGCCGACGACTCCAGCACGATCACGGCGGCCTTGCCCTTGTCGTACACGTCCGCGACCCGACTGGTCGCCTTCACGCCCTTGGCCTTGGCCGGCAGCGGGTTGTGCACGACGATCTCCTGGCCGCCGTGCAGCACCGCGCGCAGGTTGATGTCGATGCCGGGCAGCGCGGAGAGGCTGCCGCCGACCTTGGTGCCCGCCACCGTCGCGAAGGTCGGCAGCACGTGCAGGTTCTTCTCGTACGTGTAGCGCAACTCGTCCGCGCCCGTGGCGGGCGTGCCCGCGCCCAGACCCAGGTGGTAGAGGATCACGTCCTTGTTCGACCAGGCGATCTCACCCGTGCGGGGCTCGGCTCCGGTGGCCTTCGCGGCATCGATCGGCATGACGTCTCCTCTACTGTGACTGCGATTCCGTACGACGACGGCGCCGCCTGCGACGGCAGCCCGTCAAAACTAGAACTCGTTCTCTTTACATGCAATGATCGGCCATTCGCCCGGCCGAAGCCAGGCCACTCCGACCCAGGAGCCGTCATGACCGCCGCCGCCCGCGAACCCACGGACACCCGCGAGCCCGACGAGGCCCTCGCCCCACCGCCGATACCGGACGACGTACTGCGCGAGTTGCGCCTGACCTGGACGCCGCGCCCGGACCCGGACAGCGCCGGACGCGCGGCGCGACACCGGCTGGCCGAGGCGACCCGCCGCCTGATCGAGGCGGTGAAGTCGGTCGACCCGGAGGGTGCCGAGAGCACGCTGGAAAGCGTAGCTGACGATGTATCAGATTTGGCCGATCGCATCGCCACACTGGCCCGTGTGGGCGAGCGCACACCGACCTCGCGCGATCTCGCGCTGCACGAACGCGGCCCGCTCGTGGGCGCCGCGAACCCACTCGCGCCGCCGCTGCACATCACCGGCGACGGGCAACTGGTGCGGGCGCATGTGACCTTCGGCGCAGCGTACGAGGGGCCGTACGGGCGCGTGCACGGCGGCTATGTCGCGGCGGCCTTCGACGAGGTGATGGGCTGCGCGCAGTCCGGCGCGGGGGCACTCGGGATGACCGGGTGGCTGACCGTGCGGATGCGCCGCGCGACGCCGCTGTACACGCGCATCGACTACGAGGCCGGCGTCACCCGCGTGGACGGGCGCAAGGCCTGGGTCACCGCCCGGTCGTACGCCGACGGCGAACTGGTCGCGGACGCCGAGGCGTTGTTCATCCGGGCCGCGCCGCGCGGCTGATCCGAGCGGCCCGCAGCCGCTTGGGGCCGGGTGCAGCCGGCCCGGGTTCACCTGAGACGACGTCAGGGACGTACCGTGGGTACGTCCCTGACGTGGCGTCACTTCACTGCGTCGGCCCGGTCGGCGTCGGGTGCGACTACTTGAGCGCGATCCGGTCGAAGAGGATCAGGCCGTCCTCGAACAGCGCCAGGCCCTCGATCTTGGTGTTCTTGCCCTGGACCGCCGCCGCGAAGGACTTCTCGTAGGAGAAGAACGGGACCTCCTTGACGATCTCCGCCTGCACGCTCTGGTAGGCGGCCTTGCGCACCGCCGCGTCGTCGCTGTTGCGGGCGTCGTCGAGCGCCTTGTCCACGACGGGGTCGTTCCACTTGGTGCGGTTCTCAGAGCCCTTGGAGTGGGTGAAGTTGTACAGCACCGGCTCCGGCTCGTCGAAGGTGATCACGAACTCCGAGGCCTGGAAGTCGTTGTTGATCAACACCTTCTGGATGTAGGCCGCGCCCTCGAGGAACTCGGTCTTCATCGTGATGTTCTTCATGTTGCCGATCTGGGTGAGCCAGTACTCGGCCGTCAGCCGCGCGCTCGCGCTGCTGTTGGTGGTGTACGTGAAGTTCAGCGGCTTGCCCTCGGCGGCCAGTTCGTCGAGCAGCTTCTGCGCCTCGACCCGGTTGTTGGTGGCGTACACCGCGTCCGGGTTGGCGAACGGCGACGCGGGCTGGAACAGGGTCTTGAGCGTCTGGCCCGGCGAACCCTGGATCGTCTGGTTACGGTCGTCCGGGTTCATGATCAACGCGAACGCGCGGCGGGCGCGCGCGTCGTTGAACGGCGGCTTGGACGTGTCGAACATGGTCATGAAGCCACCGCTCTTGGGATCGAGGGTGACCGTCATGCCGTCCTTGCGCGCCTGCTCGGTGGACGGGAAGTGCGCCGTCGTCATGAGCTGGGCCTGGCCCGAGGACAGCGCGGCCAGGCGCTGCTTCTGGTCCATCACCGGCTTGAAGATCAACTCCTTGAGCGCGGGCTTGCCCTGGCTCCAGTACGAGTCGTTGCGCTCCAGCGTGAGCTGCGAGTCGCGCATCCACGTCTTGAGCTTGAACGGGCCCGCGCCGACCGGCTTTTGCGCGAACAGCTTGGGGTCCGCCTTGATCGCCGTCGGCGAACCGATGAACGCCAGGTTGTGCGCGACGACCAGGTCGAAGTGGGCGTTCGGGGCGGGCAGCGTGACCTTGACGGTCTGCGCGTCGACCGCGTCGAACTTCATCCCCTTGACGGCGGTGAACTGCACCGACCGGTTCGCCGGGTCGGCGTGCCGTTCCCAGTTGAACTTGACCGCCTCGGCGTCGAGCGCGGTGCCGTCGGAGAACTTCACGTTGGGCTTGAGCTTGATCGTCCAGACCGAGTTGCCCTCGCCGGCGGTCGCGCTCTCGGCGATCTGCGGCTCGGCCTTGCCGGTCTTGGGGTTGATCCAGAAGAGCATGTCGAACACGGCCGCGGCCTGATTGCCGCCGGTCAGCGACGACACGGTGGTCATGATCGGGTCGATGCCCTTGGCCTCCTGCGTGATGAGCACCGTCATCGAGCCGGAGGCTCCGCTGCCGGCGTCGTCGCCGCCACCGCACGCGGTGGCACCGAGCGTCAGGCCGGCGAGGCCCGCGAGTACGCCCGCGCGGCGCACCAGGCGGGTTTTGAGGGGTGTCGAGTTCACGGTTCGCACGGGACGCTCCTGCGTTCGGGAAGCACAAGGCACGCCGTCCCGGGAGCGGGGTGGCGTCGTTTCCTTGATCCAGACGTGGATATACGGCCACGGTAAGGAGAAATCTGACGGTCCGTCAAATAACAATTCCGCACCGTCCGTGACGGTACCGCAGCCCCAATCCCCAAATTCCACCGACCGAAGTGACTCTCCGTCAGTTTTCCCTGACCCGCCGACCGATGCCCCGATATCCCCCACCTCGGACCCCTCCCCCAAGCCACATCACGCACCCCGGAGCCAATTCACGCACCATCCGATTCACGCACCCCAGTCCTGATCACGCACCCCCCCGAAGCCCGCGGAACACGAGATGGACCACACCGGGAGGCGGAGCGGGCCGGCCGGGGCGGGCGGCGCGGGGCCGGGCCGAAGCCAGGGGCGGGCGGCACTGGGCCGGGCCGAAGCGGGAGCTGCGGATTCGAGGCCCAAGGCGCACGCACATCGCAGCGCGCGGCGGAGGCGGCACAGGGGTGGAGACGGGCGGAGGGGAGACGGGGACGGGCGGAGCGGGAGCCGTCGATCCGAGGCGACGAGGCCCACGCTCAACGCGGCGCGCACAGGAGCGGGCGCGGCACGGGCTGATCGGGGCGGGAAACGGGCCGGGATGGGGTGGGGCCGAGGTGAGGCCGGAGCTGCCGATCCGGGCCCCGAAGCCCACGCGCGGCGCGAGGGGGCGCGGGGAACGGGCCGGGGTGGGGTGGGCCGGAGCTGCCGATCCGGGCCCGAAGCCCACGCGCGGCGCGGGGCGGGGCGGTCGAGGGGGCGGCCCGGGAACAGGGCCGGGCGTGAACGGGGACGGGGTGGAGCGGGCTGGGGCCGAGGCATGCCGGCGTCGCTGATCCGACCACGGGACACGTTCGACGCGTCGCGGGCATGGGGAGCACGGGAACGCGAGCGCGCGCGGGGCGCAAGGAGCACCGCGCGCTTGAGCTACACGTCGGTGGCGTCACCCGGCTTATCGCCGGGTACCGCTGCGGCGGCCCCCTGGGCGGCGCAGCGCAGCGCTCGACGCCTCCGACGGGACGAATGTTTGTCGCCGGTTCGGGGCCGGTGACCGGTCCGCGTTCGGTGCTTCACCGCGTCGCCAATTGCCTGATCCGCGAGTTCGGTTGCGGCCGGGCCCACTACCTGCGCGTGATCGCGGAAGGAAGACTCCCACCGGGCCCGCGGGCCCTCAAGCGGCGCTCTCGAACGTCATCCGTCGAATCGTGAAACGAGATCGACGCGACCGGCACACTGCGGCCGCCTGACCCACAAAGGCGCCGATCAGCGACCGGCACGCTCTATGAGGTGAGCCCACGCGGCCGAGTTGACGGCGATCACCGGCGAGTCGGCGACCTTGTTGTCTCTCACTCCGACGAACGCTCCCAGAACCGCGACCTCGACACAGTTTTCTCCTCCGCTGTGGCTGCTGGTCGTCCATCGCCCGCGAGCATCCATGCCGTCTCCAATTCCGCGAGCCTCTGTGCAACGAGATGCATCGACTCGTCGGCCGTGAGTGCTGCTGCCTGAAGTCGATCGTAGGCGAACGCGTACGCCGCGAGACATGCCGGCCGTGAAGTCCACGAAGCCCCGGTGAGGGCCTCGGTGTACACGACTCGCCTGTCTCCGAGGTCGAACAGCACGAACGGACCTGCCATGCCGGGATGACCACCGGCGGAGAGCGGCATCACCCGAAGTTCCACATGGGGCAGCGCAGACACCGTGACAAGCAAATGAGCAAGCTGATCACGCAGGATCGCCTCGCTGCCGACGGAACGATGCAGGACGGGCTCGTCGATGATGTACAGCAGTGCACGAGACCCGTCGGAGCGCGCCGTCAGGTCGGCCAGCCGTTCGGTGCGCCTACGTGCTCGCCGAATGACTTGATCCTCGGGCAGCGCGGGCACGAATGCGCGAATCGCCGCGACTGCGTACTCATACACCTGAAGAGGCCCAGGGATCAGACTGGACTCGTACGTGCGCGTGACCACCGCGCGTTGTTCCACCTGCACCAAGCGGTCGACGCGAGCGGCTGACCCTTCGTTCGGGTCGGTGCGCCACCACCCCGACTGCTCGCCCTCGTGCAGTCCTTCGACGATGTCGACGACCTGGGCGCTCGCGATCTCCTCCTCGAACCGGCGCGAGCCGACCGGTGGCGAGAAGCCAAGCATGGTCAGTGGCAGCCCGAACAGTGCCTCCAGGACCGTTTGGTAGTCGCTCGACGGCCACGGCGGCTCGGCACTCTCCCAGCGCCGGACCTGACGCACGCTGACACCGATGCGAAACCCGCATTCGACCGCCTTCTGCTCGAAGGCGTCCGCGAGCCGCTGCTGGGAGTGCCACCCACGCTGGTGCCGCGCGGCGACGAACGCCGGGTTGCCCGGCTCGATCAAACGTTTCACGACGCCCCCAAGATGATCACCAAACACACGGTAACCACCTTGATCCGCCCATTTCGCCGTTTCATGCTTCTGCACAGGTGGCGGATGGTGGCGACCCGCAGCCCGGCGCGGTTGACCGGCCGTCCCGATCGCCGATCCGGGGTCGCGGTCCAAGCGACCGCACCTTCTCGCCCCGGGCATCGATGTGGCCCAACACGTCGCCGAGCGAGTCGGGCGGGAGCCGGGTACACAGGCTGGATCAGGTTGACCGGCAGTCGATCCGTGAATGCCGGCTCGTGCCGCACCCGGCCCCGGCGGCGCGGCAAGGCTCACCGCCGCGCCCCTCGCACGGCGCGGACTCCCACCGCGCCTGCGACGGTCGAGCCGACTCCCCGACGACAAGCAACCGCAAGGCGCGCAACCAACACTCGCCGCCCGCCCCGCGCGGAGACGCTCGTCCGGTATGCGGCTGCTCCGACCGACACCCGCCTGCTCGGCCCGCGAACCCGTCGGAGCGCGCTGCCGATTGCGGGTGGGGAGCATCGGTCGTCGGTCGGGGGCGGGGCTCGGCTCTCAGGGGCGGAGGGCCTTGAGGGTCAAGTCGACCAAGGCGTCGGCGTATTGCTCGGTGAGGGGGCCGGAGCGGAGGAGCCAGCGTTGGTAGAGGGGGGCGTAGAGGAGTTCGAGGGCCAGGTCGAGGTCTATGTCGGGGGCGATCTGGCCGGCCCGCTGGGCGCTGCGCAGGCGTTCCTTCTTGGCCTCGTCGACGGGGGCGGCCATCTTCTCGTGGTAGAGCCTGGCGAGCTTGGAGTCGTTGATGATCTCGGCGTTGAGTGCGCGGATCGGGCCCTCGAACGCGGGATCGGCGAACTCGGCGACGGTCTCGCGCATCAGGTACTTCAGGTCCGTCGCGATATCACCCGTATCGGGCAGCACGATGCCCTCCCCCGGGTCGCTCAGCGCCAGGAACGCCTCGAAGACGACCTCGCCCTTGGAGCCCCACCACCGGTAGATGGTCTGCTTGCCGACGCCCGCGCGTGCCGCGATGGCCTCGATCGTGAGCTTCGCGAAACCGAGCTCGGAGACCAGTTCCCGGGCTGCGGCGAGGATCGCGCGGCGGGACTGTTCGCTGCGCCGGGACGGGTTCGGCTTCGCGGCGGTGCCGCTACTCGTGTTGTCGATGCTCATGGGCACAGCATAGCCGATCCACGAGACGAACCGTCTCGTCTTGACATGCAGAGCCGAAGCATGCATGCTCGAATCTCGAAGCGAGACGAACCGTCTCGTCTCACATGACATACGTCCCGCATGCCTCTCGCCATCGCGTTTTCGAGGAGTTGTCACTCATGTTCCGCACCCCGACCGCCGCCGCGCCGATCACCGTCCCCGCGACCGACGCGAGCGACGCGTTCTCCGTCGTCGATGTACGAACCACGACCACGACCGGTATGCGGATCTCCGCCGCGGCCGCAGCCGTCCCTCGTGTGGTGTCCCCCGCCGAGCCGCCCCGACCGCGCCACCGGCGCGAGGCGCGGATCACCGCCCCTCGTCCCGCGCCGGCCGGCCGCCGCGCGGCGACCTCGTCCGGCTACCGACCGAGGTGAGCCCGATCCCGACCACCGCCCGAACCATCCCGCCGACAGCCTCCGACACCACCCCCACGAAGGAGCCCACGCTCATGACCACCGCCACTGTTGCCGACACCACCCCCACCACCGCCACCGAACCGACCGCTGTCACCGGCCCCACCGACCGCGAGCCCCGCGTCTGGTTCATCACCGGCGCGTCGCGAGGTCTGGGTCGGGCCTTCACCGAGGCCGCGCTCGCGGCGGGCGATCGAGTCGTCGGCGTCGCGCGGGACGTCGCGCCGCTCGGCGATCTCGCCGCCGAGTACGAGGGTCGCTTTGTGGCTCTTCCGCTCGATGTCACCGACCGCGGAGCGGTGTTTCGCACCGTGGCCCGTGCCATCGCGACCTTCGGTCGGCTGGACGTCGTCGTCAACAACGCCGGCGTCAGTCTGATCGGCATGGTCGAGGAGGTGACCGAGGAGCAGGTCCGGGCGCACTTCGACGTCAACTTCTTCGGCGCACTGTGGGTGAGCCAGGCCGCGGCGCCCTACCTGCGCGAGCAGGGCTCGGGGCACATCCTCCAGATCGGTTCGATGGGCTCCGCCGTCGGCTTCGCGTCCACCGGTCTGTACGGCGCGGGCAAGGCCGCGCTCGAGAACGTCACCGGCGCCCTGGCGATGGAGATGGCCGCCTTCGGGGTGCACGTGACCCTCGTACAGCCCGGCGGCTACGAGACGACGCTGTTCACCCACGGCCTGACCATGACCACCGAGAACGAGGCGTACGCGCCACTGCGCGCCGAACTGGCCGAGATGTGGGCCGAGTCGAAGGACGCCGACCCGGCCAAGGCGGCCACGGTGCTGCTGCGACTCGTCGATCTGCCCGAGCCGCCCCGCCGGATCATCCTGGGCGGCGCGGCCTACGACATGATCGCCGAGCTGGACCGGGCCCGCCGTGAGGAAAACGACCGCTGGGAGGCGATGAGCCGTGACGGCGACTGAGACCCCGGCGGCGCCCGGCCGCGCGAGGGGCGGATCCACTCATTCCGGATTGGCCCCTGACGGCAGGCCAATTCGCCAGTACCGTCTGCGGCATGGGTTCAGAACGACGCGGATTGCTCCTGGGCACGGCGGCCTACGTCATGTGGGGTCTCTTCCCGCTCTACTGGCCCCACGTCAAACCGGCCGGCGCCGTGGAGATCCTCGCGCACCGGATGACCTGGTCACTGCTGTGCATGCTCGTCCTGCTCGCCGCGCTCCGGCAGTGGTCCTGGATCCGCGAGATCATGCGCGCCCCGGCCAAGTTGGCCACGGTCACGCTGGCCGCCGTGATGATCTCGATCAACTGGGGCGCCTACATCTACGGCGTCAACCACGACCAGGTCGTGGAGACCTCGTTGGGCTACTTCATCACCCCGTTGGTGCTGATCGGCATCGGTGTCGTGGTGCTCGGCGAGCGGCTGCGGGCGATCCAGTGGACCGCCGTGGGGATGGGCGTCGCGGCGGTGGTGGTGCTGATCGTCGCCTACGGCCGAGTCCCGTGGATCGCGCTGAGTCTGGCCGCGTCGTTCGCGACCTACGGCTATGTCAAGAAGCGGATGAACCTCCCCGCCACCCACTCGATGACGGCCGAGACGGCGGTGATGTTCCTGCCCGCGCTCGGCTACCTGACCTGGTTGGCCTGGACCGGTGAGGGCACGTTCGGGCACGAGGGGACGCCGCAGGCGTTGATGCTGATGACGGCGGGGCTGATCACCGTGATCCCCATGCTGTGCTTCGCGGTCGCCGCGAACACGGTGCCGCTGAGCACGATCGGCATGCTGCAATACCTGGCCCCGATCATCCAGTTCGGGATCGGTGTCTCGGTCTACCACGAGCCGATGCCCGCGGCCCGGTGGGCGGGCTTCGCCCTGGTGTGGACGGCGCTCGCGGTGCTCACCTACGACGCGATCCGCCAGTCCCGCCGCAATCGGGTCGCCGTCCTCGTATCCGAGCGGGAGCCCGAGGCCACTGTCACCACCGCGCCCCGGGAGACTGCGGTCACCGTCGTGCCCGAACGAGAGGCGACCTCGTGAGCGTCGAACAGTTGCGCCTGGCGGTCTATCGGGGCTTCGCCGACACCGGGCGAGCACCGTCCGATCAGGAGCTGGCCGCGATCCTGGGCGTCTCGGAGCTCACCGTACGCGCGGGCTTGTGGACGCTGCACGAGCAGCGGCACATCGTGCTGCACGACGGGGCGATCGTGATGGCGCATCCGTTCAGCGCGGTCCCGTTGGGCTTCTCGGTGATGGGCTCGCGCACGTTGTGGTGGGGCGGCTGCGCGTGGGATTCCTTCGCGGTGCCGCACCTGGTGGACGAAGAGGTCCTGGTCGCGACCCGCTGCCCGGGCTGCGCAGGGGCACTCGCCTGGAACGTGGGCACCGAACAGCCGCCCAAGGGCGACGAGGTGGCGCACTTCCTGGTCCCGATCACCATGCTGTGGGACGACGTGGTGCACGCGTGCGGCAACCAGCGGCTGTTCTGCGACGAGGGCTGCGTGGATCGCTGGCTCGCCCGCACCGGCCAGACCCGCGGCTACGTGCTCGACCTGACCACGCTGTGGCGCCTGGCCGAGCACTGGTACGAGGGCCGCCTGCACCGAGGCTACGAACGCCGCGACCCGGCCATGGCGGCGGCCTACTTCGCCTCGATCGGACTCGAAGGCCGCTTCTGGGGCCTGTGAGACGCGCCGTTGTGGCCCCAACGGTGCCACCCGTCAACGCCGGCACGGCCCACCGGCGCCGGAACGCGCCCGACACCACGCCCGCTCCGAGCCCTCGCCGCACACACGCCGGGGGCGAAGTTCACCGCCCGATCCCGCGCCCGCCCAACCGCCGCCTCGACCCCGGCCCCGGACTCCGGTTCTGGCACCGGTCCCGGCCCCGCCCCAACCCGGGCCCGGCATCGGCCGTCCGCCCCGGCCGTACGCGACCTCGCCCGAATCGCCCGCCAGGACTCGATCATGACGACGTGTCAGCACGTCGCGCGACCGATCTTCGCCCACCGCTTGGGCCCTCGGCCGAGGCCGGCAGCATGACCGTATGGACGTGTTGACGCACCTCGCCTCATTCGCCCTGGTCGCCGGGCTGCTGACGATCATCCCGGGCCCGGACACCGCGATCGTGCTGCGCGCTGCCCTCACCCGGGGGTCTCGGCACGGATTCGCCACCGCGCTCGGCATAGGGTCCGGCACGCTGGTCTGGGGCGCCGCCGCGGCGGCCGGCGTCTCGGCGGTGCTGACCACATCCCGGGTCGCCTATACGAGCCTGCGAATCGTCGGTGCCTGTTACCTGTTGTGGCTGGCGTACGGGCTGCTGCGGGCCGCGTGGGCGAACCGGTACACCGATGTCGAGGTCGGCGCGGAGTCCGGCGCCAAGGCCGCTCCGGGACTGTGGTCGGCGTGGGGGCGCGGCGTGCTGACGTCGTTGACCAATCCCAAGGTCGGCGTCTTCTACATGGCGATGATCCCGCAGTTCATCCCGTCCGGGACGCCGCACCTCGCCTTCGGGATACTGCTCGCGCTGGTCCACGACATCGAGGGCATGGTGTGGTTCGCGGTGATCATCCTCGGCGCGAACAGCCTGCGCGCCAAGCTCCGCCGCCCCCGCTTCCGCCGCACCCTCGACGCCTCGACCGGCACCGTCATCGGCGCCTTCGGCATCGGCCTCGCCGCCTCCGACGGCTGAAGCCGCACGGCCTCCCCGCCCCACCGGCGACCGGCCGCGACGGGAAGCGGGCGTCGCGCCGGCCACCGAGTCAGTGCCGAGCCGAGCGCGACGATACGTCGGATGATGCGCCCGCGCCCGCACGTCACCTCGGGATGACACAGCCCAACCCGACCTCGACCGCCCCGACCCGACGCCCGCCCCGCGCGCACTCCCGCCCCCCTACCCCTCCCGTTCCATCAGCGCCAAAACATGCGCCCGCCCCCGGTCGGCGAATGCCGTTTCCAGCGTCTTGCGATCAGCCTCGGTGAAGGGTCGGTACGGGCCGTCCTTCGCGTCGCGCCACCACAACTCGTCCGCGCCGGTGTACCAGGCCTGCCGGACCAGGACGCGGGTCAGGATCTTGTTCGTGCTGGTCTGCGGGAGCGCCGCGGCAATCCGGACGTAGCGCGGATGCCAGGCCCGGGACAGGTCCGACTGCTCCGCCAACCACGCGGCGAACTCCGCCGGTTCGAAGCTCGCGCCCTCGCGCAGCACCAGGGCCGCCATCGCCTGGTCGCCCGCCGCCTCGTCGGCCACGCCGTACACCGTCGCCACCGCGACGTCCGGGTGCCGGGACAGGATCCGGGTGACCGGTGTGGCGCCGAAGTTCTCCCCGCCCACGCGCAGCCATTCACCGCTGCGGCCCGCGAAGAAGATCAGGCCGTCCTCGGTCCGGTAGGCCAGGTCGCCGCTCCAGTACCAGCCCTTACGCATGCGCTGCGCGGTCGCCACCGGATTGTTGTAGTAGCCCTCGAAGGAACCCGCGCCGCCGATGTTGACCAGTTCGCCGACCGCCTCCTCGACGTTGGTCATCCGGCCCTCGGCGTCGAAGACCGCCGGCGGGCACTCCTCGCGGGTGTCCTGGTTCAGGATCCGGATCTCGCCGTTGGGTCGGCCCAGCGCACCCGGCGGCATGCCCGGGACCGGAACGAAGGACAGGCCGCCCTCGGTCGAGCCGAATCCGTCCCGCACCGTGCAGCCGAACCGCCGGGCGAACCGCTCGACGTCCTGCGGCCCGCCCTCGTTGCCGAAGACGCGCGTGAGCGGGTTGTCCGCGTCGTCCGGCAGTTCCGGTGTGGCCAGGATGTATGACAGCGGCTTGCCCACGTAGTTCGCGTAGGTGACCTTGAACCGCCGCACGTCGGGCAGGAAGCCGGACGCGGAGAATCGCCGGCGCAACACCAGTTCGGCCCCGGCCGCGACCGCCGGCGCCCAGCACGTGATGACCGCGTTGGAGTGGAACAGCGGCATGGCGCAGTACGCGACGTCCGCGCCGGTGAGCCGTTCCATCGCCACGACGCTCGCCCCCTGCGAAGCGATCTTGCCCTGCGAGCAGATCACCGCCTTGGGATGCCCCGTGGTCCCCGAGGTGAGGATCAGCATGAAGGTGTCCTCGACCGCCGGTCGCTCCGCCGGCGGCTCGGCGTCCGCGTACGGCTCCAGCGCCGCCGCCCAGGACGCGTCGTCCACGCACAGCAGCCGGTCCGCCGGGAAGTCCGGAGCGGCGGTGCGCAGCTGCGCCAGGTGCGTGGCGTCGGTGATCACCAGCGAGCAGTCGGTGTGGTCGATGTCGCGCGCGAGCTCGGAACCGACCCGGGTCGGGTTGAGCCCGACGATCACCGCGCCGGACAGCGCCGCGGCACCCAGCAACAGCGGAAACTCGGGGACGTTCTCCAGCATCACCCCGATGTGCCACGGCCGGCCCTCGACCCGCATCCCACGCAGCAGCGCCGCCCGGCGCGCGGACTCGGCGACCACTTCGGCCCAGGACCACACCCGGTCCTCGGATCGGAGTGCGGCCGAGGAATCCGCGGCCCGCCGGCGTAGCAGTTCGTCCAGGGTGGTGGTCCAACGTCCCGACACGGCACGACTCCTGACGGACAGACACACGTACGTGGCACGATCAAGCTTTCGCTTGGCAACCTAACCCGGGTGCGCGCGGATCGGAAGACGGCCAAGATCGGAACCGGACCGTAAGTGGCCTCGCTTGCCCGCACGTGACGCGTCGGACAGATTGAAGCCGTACGCATCGGGGGAGGCAGGCATGGACATGAGTATGGATTCGGGCATACCAGGCAGAATTCGCAGCGCGCTTTTTCTTGACTTTGACAATATTTACAGCGGGCTGCGCGAGACGGATCGGGCTTCGGCGGAGATTTTCGCCCGCAAGCCCTCCCAGTGGTTGGAGTGGTTGGAGAACGAGGCGACCGAGCGTGGCCTGCGCCGATCGTTGCTCGTGCGCAACTGTTACCTCAACCCGGTCATGCACGACCGTTACCGGGCCTTCTTCACGCGGTCGGCCTTTCGCGTGATCGACTGCCCGCCGCTGACGGGACGGGGCAAGAACAGCGCGGACATCCACATGGTGATGGACGTCCTCGACACGCTCCAACACTCGACCCGGTTCGACGAGGTCATCATCATGAGCGCGGACGCGGATTTCACGCCCGTGCTGCTGCGGCTGCGCAGCCACGACCGGCGCACCATGGTGATCGCGAGCGGTCCGGCCGCCCAGGCGTACGTCGCGGCGGGGGACGTGGTGATCAGCGACCAGGAGTTCATCGAACGGGCCCTGCGCGACGAGATCGACGTCGCGCCGGCCGACGAGGGCGTGCGCGAACAGGTGATGGCACACGTGCGCGAGCAACTCGGCGGGTCCGAGGAGCCGATCGTGCTCGCGACGCTGGCCCACTCGGTGCTCCAGCAGGTCGGCCGGGAGCAGGTCACCCGCACCCGCTGGGGCGGCGCGGCCACCTTCTCGTCCCTGCTCGAACTGATGCTGGAGCAGGGCTCCGACGAGAAGCTGCTGATCAGCCGGGTCCCCCCTGGATACATCTACGACCGGACCCGACATCAGCCGCCCTCGGCACGTCCCAACGGCCAGGGTCGGATGGACCACGTACGCGAGCCGGTCCGCGACCTGATCGACCGGGTGGCCACGGTCACGGGTGCGCCCCGGCTGTCCCCGGAGGAGTACCACGTGCTCTTCGAGGAACTGCACGCCGAGGTCAGCGAGAACGGCTTCCAGGGCAACCAGACCTCGGGCGCGGTCCGCGACCGGTGCGCCGAGCGCATGCAGACCATCGCCCGCAAGGCGATCGCGTTCGTCACCACGGGGCTGGTCTACTCCGGCTACTGGTCCTCCACCGCGCACCCGGTCGCCTCCGCCGACGACCTGGCGGTCGCGTTCCTGCGCAACGTCGAGACGTTGTGCGCCAACGCCCGGCTGTACCTGAACGACACCGAGCGCGCCATGCTGTCCGAGTGGCTGCACGGCAAGACCACGACCGCGGACCGGATGGCGCCCGACCTCACCATCGTCCCGGGCACCAACGGCGGCTGACCGCACCCGACGACGGGTGCGGCCCCACGCCGCACCCGTCACGATGTCGAGCCGCCCCACGGACGCCGACCCGGCGCAGCCATAACGCGACAATCACGACACCCCGGACAGCCGGAAGCCACGGACGACGACCGGCAACCAACCACCGGCAGGCACCGGCAGGCACCGGCGGCGCCGGCAACGGCAACGGCAACGGCAACGGCAACGGCAACGGCAACGACTAGAACTGACCCCGGCGGTACAGCCCCACGACGGCCGCGCCACCCAGACCGATGTTGTGCGTCAGGCCGACCTTGGCGTCGGCGACCTGGCGCGCGTCCGCCAGCCCGCGCAACTGCCAACTGATCTCGGCGGCCTGGGCCAGGCCGGTGGCGCCCAGCGGGTGGCCCTTGGAGATCAGGCCGCCGGACGGGTTGACCACCCAGCGCCCGCCGTACGTGGTGGCCCCCTCGGCGACCAGCTTGCCGCCCTCCCCCTCGCCGCACATGCCCAGCGCCTCGTAGGTGAGGATCTCGTTGATCGAGAAGCAGTCGTGCAGCTCGATCACGTCGACGTCCTCGATGCCCAGACCGGACTGCTCGAAGACCTGCCGACCGGCCGCGGCCGACATCGGCTTGCCGACCACGTCGATGCACGTGTTCGAGGCGAAGCTCTCCTCGGTGTCGGTGGTCATCGACTGGGCCACGATCTCGATCGCCTGGTCCTGAAGGCCGTGTTCGCGCACGAAGCGCTCACTGACCACGAGCGCCGCGGCGGCGCCGTCCGAGGTGGGCGAGCACTGGAGCCGGGTGAGCGGCGAGTGGATCTCCTTGGCGCCGAGCACCTCTTCGAGCGAGTACTCGACCTGGAACTGCGCGTACGGGTTGTTCACCGAGTGCCGGTGGTTCTTGACGCCCACGTGCGCGATCTGCTCGGCGGTGGTGCCGTAGCGGGCCATGTGCTCACGCGCCGCGTTGCCGAAGATCTGCGCGGTCGGCGGCGCGGTCATCGAGAACCCGTGCGCGTCGCCCATGATCTTGTAGTGCCGCGCGACCGGCGACGTGGAGAAATCGCCCTCGCCGCCCCCGCCCAGCGATCCGCGCTTCATCTTCTCGAAGCCGATCGCGAGCACACAGTCGTTCAGCCCACCCGCGACGAACTGACGGGCCATCATCAGCGCGGACGAGCCGGTCGCGCAGTTGTTGTTGACGTTGTAGACCGGCACGCCGGTCAGACCCAGCTCGTACACCGCGCGCTGGCCCGCGGTGGACGCCTGGAAGCAGTAGCCGACCGGCGCCTGCTCGACCAGGTCGTAGCCGACGCCCGCGTCCGCCAGGGCCTTGTCGCCGGCCTCCTTGACCATGTCCCAGTACTGCCAGTCGCGGCTCTCCGGCTTCTCGAACTTGGTCATGCCGACGCCGACGATGAACGCCTTTTGTGCCATGTCGCGAACTCCCACTGAAAGAGAACCACTGAACGGAAAATCGAACCCGCGGAACCAACGGAACGAACCGAACGAACCGAACGAACCGAACGAACCGAACGAACTACTTCTCGGCCGGCTGCGGGTCCCTGGGCAGTCCGAGGATGCGCTCGCCGACCACGTTGAGCTGGACCTGCGTGGTGCCTCCCGCGATGGTCAGGCAGCGGCTCATCAGGAAGCCGAACGCCGCCTGCTGCCCCGCGCCCTCGTCCACCGCGCCCAGCGGGCCGAGCAGTTCGAGCGAGAGCTCGGACTCGCGCTGCTGGTGCGGCGTGCCGACCAGCTTGCGCACCGACGCGCCCGCGCCCGGCTCCAGGCCGGACAACCGGGCCAGCGTGGTGCGCAGTTCGATCAGCGCGAGCGAGGACGCCTCGGCCACCAGCGCGCCGAGCCGCTCGCGGAAGCCCCCGTCCACGAACTCGCCCGCCGGACCGTTCACCGCCGCGACCAGGTTCGCGATGCCCGCGCCGAACGAGCTGCCCGCGCCCATGTGCACCCGCTCGTTGCCCAGCGTGTTGCGGGCCACCTGCCAGCCCTCGTCGACCTTGCCGACGACCATGTCGTCCGGCACGAAGAGGTCTTCGAGAAAGATCTCGTTGAACATCGCCAGGCCGCTGATCTCCTTGAGCGGCCGGATGTCCAGGCCCGCAGCGGCCATGTCCACGATGAAGTAGGTCAGGCCTTCGTGCTTGGGCTTGTCCGGCGAGGTGCGCGCGAGCAGGATGCCCCACTGCGACTCCCGGGCCCGCGAGGTCCACACCTTCTGCCCGTTGATCAGCCAGCCGCCCTCGGTCCGCGTCGCGCGCGTGCTGATCGCGGCCAGGTCCGAACCCGCGCCGGGCTCGGAGAACAGTTGGCACCACTGGATCTCGCCGCGCAGCGTGGGCGGCGCGAAGCGCTCCTGCTGGGCCGGCGTGCCGTACGCGATCAGCGACGGGATCACCCAGTTGCCCATGGTGATGTCCGGCAGCCGCACGCCCAGCGCCTTCATCTCCTGCTGGATCACCAACTGCTCGACCGGACCGGCGCCGATGCCGTACGGCTTGGGCAGGTACGGCGCCGCGTAACCGAGCGGGGCCAGCCTGGCGCGCTGCTCGGCGCCGGACTCGCCGGCCACCTCGGTCAAAATCGCACGCGCGGTGTCGCGCAGGCCCTCCGCCTCCTCGGGCAGGTCCAGGACCAGTTCGCGGCGCGCGCCGGCGCTCGCCAGCTCGCACACGCGCAACCGCCAGTAGGCGGCGGGCCCGGCGTACTGACGCAGCGTCAGACCGCGACGCAGGTAGATGTGTGCGTCGTGCTCCCAGGTGAAGCCGATACCGCCGAGGATCTGCACGCAGTCCTTGGTGGTGGTGAACGCCGCCTCGATCGCGTACGTGGCGGCGATCGCCGCGGTCAAGGACCGGGTCGGCGCGTCCGCGCCCGCGTCGATCGCGCGCGCCGCGTCCCAGGTGACCGCGCGCGACTGCTCGACGCGCACCAGCATGTCCGCGCACAGGTGCTTGATCGCCTGGAACTGGCCGATCGGCCGACCGAACTGCTCGCGCACCTTGGCGTATTCGGTCGCCGTGGTCAGCGCCCAGGCGGCCACCCCGCACGCCTCGGCGGACAGCAGTACGGCCGCCAGGTCGCGGGCCAGGTCCTCGTCCACGCCGCCGAGCACGCGCCCGGCCGGGACCACGGTGTCCACCGTGACCTCGGCGCTGCGCCGGGTGGGGTCCACGCTCTTGAGCGCGCGCACGCTCACGTCCGCTGCGTCCACGACCACGTACGCGGGCGTGCCGTCGGCCCGGCGCGCGGCCAGTACCAGCACGTCGGCGAGCGCGCCGCCCAGGATCGGCGTGGCCACGCCGGTCACCCGCAGGCCGCCCGCCTCCTCGCTCGCCGCCACGGTGCCGGGGCCGACCGCGACCGCGCCGATCAACGTGCCGTCCACCAGGCCCGGCAGCAGTTCCTTGGCCGCGTCGCCGCCGTCCGCCTGGATCAGCGCCGAGGCCAGGACGGTGGGCAGGAACGGGCCGGGCAGCATGCCCTGACCGGCCTGCTCCAGCGCCACGACGGTCTCCACCAGGCCGTATCCCGCGCCGCCGAACTCCTCCGCGACATGCATGCCGAGCAGGCCCTGTTCGGCCAGGCCGGCCCAGTGGCCGGGCCGTTCCTCGGCCGCCGCCTCCAGCACCCGGCGCACCTCTCCGATGGGTGCAACACGTTGCACCCACCCGTGTACCGATTCCGCCAGGGAGCGGTGCTCCTCCGTGATGCCGATGGCCATATCGCGCCTTCCGTGACTCGGTCCAGTACTTGCGATAGTAGAACCCGTTTCAATTAATCGGGAGACCGAAGTGCCGTCGAGGGGCCCGAATGTGGCCCCCGACACGGTGCCGCGGGAGCGGCTGCGGCAGCATGGCGGCCCCGGGGTCGCACCGACCCGGTGCGCCGCGCGCGGCTCGATCAAGGAGAACCCCAGGATGAGCACCATCGACCCCGCCGTGCGGGCCGCGTTCGAGGCCGCCACCGGATTCATGCCGGCGAACGAGGGCGACGCGCTGTACGCGGCGGCGACCGAGGCCGCCAAGGTCGGCCCGCTGGTCGAACTCGGCACCTACTGCGGTCGCTCGACGATCCTGCTCGCCGCCGTCGCCCGCGACGCCGGCACCGTGGTGGTCACCCTCGACCACCACCGGGGCTCCGAGGAGCAGCAGCCCGGCTGGGAGTACCACGACCCGACCCTGGTCGACCCCGAGGTCGGCGTGATGGACACGCTGCCGCGCTTTCGGCGCACGCTGTACCGCAGCGGCCTGGAGCCGTACGTGGTGGCCCTGGTCGGGCACAGCCGGGTGATCGCGCCGCTGTGGAACACCCCGGTGGGCCTGGTGTTCATCGACGGCGGGCACACCGACGAGCACGCGCAGGGCGACTACGAGGGCTGGGCGCCGCATGTCGCGGTCGGCGGGCTGCTGCTGATCCACGACGTGTTCCCGGATCCGGCCGACGGCGGCCAGGCGCCGTACCGGGTCTACCTGCGCGCGCTGGCGTCGGGCGCGTTCGAGGAACTGCCCGGCGACGGGTCGCTGCGGGTGCTGCGGCGGATCGCCCCGGGCATCTGAGCGGGCCCGGGGACGGAAGCGGCGCGGGGACAGAGCGGGCCCGGGCCCAGGGCGTCTCGGACCCAGGGCGTCTCGGACCCAGGTGGACCCACCCGAGGCGACCCGGATCCGACGAGGCATCCACACCCGAGGCGACTCGGCCCCGAGGCGCCTCATATCCGGGCGACTCGACCTCACCCGACCAGACCCGCGGCACCCGGGATCCGCCACCGACCCGCCCCGAACCCGCCGGGCCGGCGGTCTGCCTCGCCACCGCCGCGCGCGCCCCGTTGACCCGGTCAAGAGTGAATCGAGCCTGATTCGATTTCCGAAAGCAATCGGATCCGGTCCCGCGCGGGTCCCGTTTGCTGGGACAATGCCGTTCCGGGAAGGACGCGGGGGGATCTTGATGTCCGATCAACAACAGCACGACGACCGGCCCGGCGAACCCGAGGCGGACGGCGAGCGGTTCGAGACCGTCTGGGACCGTTCGGCCAACGGCGGTGTGGGCGGTTGGGTCCGCCGCCGACCGGCCGCACCGCCGACCGTGGTGAACCCGGACCCGCCGCCGCGACCACACCACCAGCCGACGGCACACCTGCCGGCCGCGCCTCCGGGGCCGGCCGCACCGCCCACTCCACCACCCGCACCATCCGCGCCCCCCGCACCACTCGGGCCGCCCCCTCCACCCGGTGCGCCTCGCTCGCTCGAGGATCAGGACACGGTGGACAACCCCGCCGCGCGTGGTCTGCCGGCCGGGCCTCCGCCGCCCGCGTGGCCGGTTCCCGCCCCGCCCCCGACGCCCCGCCCGTCCGCGCCGCCGGGCGAACCGGCCCCGCCCGCCGACTGGTTCCAGCACGAGCGCGGCCCCTCGCCGATGCCCCCGGGCGGCACCTTCGCCGACGCGGCGCACACTCCCGTGCACGGCTTCGGCGTGCCGCCGGCGCGGGACGTACCGGCCGCGCCGGACTGGTATCGCGCGGCCGGCCCGCCGCCGGGACCGCTGTCCCCGACCCCGCCCGGCCCGTCCTTCGAGCGCACGCTGCTGTTCATCGTGGTCGCCGTCGTCTTCGTCGCCGCGCTGGGCACGCTGTTCGCGCTGCGGCCGTGGGAGGAGGACAAGAAGGAACCGGCCGCGCGAGGCTCGGAGAGTGCCGGACCGTCCACGGCGGCCTCCCCGACCCCCTCGGGCGACCGCTCGGGCCTGCCCCCCGCCCCGCCCCCGACGCAGAGCGCGGTGGTGACCACCCAGCCGCCGACCACCGCACCGCCGGACGGCCGCACTCAGGCCGCGGCGCTGGACTCGCTGCTCTCGCGCAGCGGTTCGTCCCGGCAGGCGGTGATCGACGCGGTGAACAACGTCGGCTCGTGCTCGGCGCTGGCCGCGTCCCGCTCCGCGCTGCTCGACGCCGCCGCGCAACGCGATCAACTGGTCACCCAACTGGACGCGATGCGCTTCGACGGCGTTCCGGAACTCCAGTCCGCCGCACCGACGTTGCGCACCGCGTGGACCGCGTCGGCGCGCGCCGACCGGGCCTTCGCCGCGTGGGCGCAGTCGGCCGCCGACTCGGGTTGTCCGGGCACCCGTTCGCTCTACGACGACGGCGCCACGATCAGCGCCGAGGCGTCCACCGCGAAGAAGTCGTTCGTCGAGACCTGGAACTCGCTCGCGTCGCGGTACGGCCTCACGTCCAGGAGTGAACTTGACCTCTGACCGCCGCGACGACCGCGGCCGTCCCGACGACCCCGGCTTTCCGTACCGCCGAGAAGCCGGCTTCTTCGGCCACTCCGCGTCGCACGAGGCCCGAGTCGAGGCCGCGCGCGACCGGTTGCGCCGGCGTCGCCGGATCACCCTGACCGTGCTCGCGCTCGCGCTCGCCGCAACCGGCACCACGATCGCGGTGGCCTGGCCGGACGGGCACGACAAGGCCCGCGCCGACGTCGGGCGGCCGATCCCGACCGTCGTCACCCCCGGCGCGCCGGCCGACTCCTCCGACCCGGCGACCGCGGGCGGCGCGCCGGCCCCGACGGCGACCTCCTCGCCGGGCGGGCAACAGGCGTCCGGCGCACCGCCGATCGGCGCACCGGCGACCTCGGCCGGCGCGCCGCCGCACGCCGGGACCACCGGACTGCCGCTGTCCGGCCGGGTGGTGATGATCGACCCGGGCCACAATCCGGGCAATGGCGGCCATTCCCGCGAGATCAACAAGCAGGTGTACGCGGGCGGGTTGTCCAAGGAGTGCGACACCACCGGCACCGAGACCGACAAGGGCTACACCGAGGCCGAGTTCACCCTGGACGTGGCACATCGCACCAAGCGGCTCCTGGAGGCCCAGGGCGCGACCGTGCTCTACACGTGGGAGACCGAGGTCTGGGGTCCGTGCGTGGACGAGCGGGCGGCGCGCGGCAACGCGTCCCGGGCGGACGCGATCGTGTCCATCCACGCCGACGGCGGACCGGCGAGCGGGCGGGGTTTCCATGTCATCCTGCCCGCCCCGGTCAAGGACAAGAACGTCGACACCACCGCGATCCTGGCTCCCTCGCGCGCCTTGGGCAGCACCCTGGCCGCCGCCTTCCGGGCCGCGACCGCCACGAGCCCGGCGACCTACCTCGGCACCGACGACGGGCTGGTCACCCGCACCGATCTCGGCGGGTTGAACCTGTCCACCCGACCCAAGGTGTTCATCGAATGCGGCAACATGCGCAACGCCTCGGACGCCGCGCAGTTCACCGACCCGAACTGGCGCGAACGCGCCGCGTCCGGGATCGCGACCGGGATCACGGCCTATCTCCTGAAGGGGACGTGAGGCACGAGTCACTCGTCCCCTAGGGTCTTCCCGACCGTTCTCGCCGCGCACGCAGCGGTGACGGTCCCCGCTTCGCGGCGTCCACGCGCGCCGTGCACCACCGGACGGTTCCGGGTCGGGTCAACCGACCGCCGCGAGCCGCACGCTCGGGCCCGGCACGAGCCGTCCACGCACCGCACGTCCTACGGCGCGCCCGCGCCGTCGGCGTCACGTCCCCCTCCGTACCTCTAAGGAGAAACGTTGAACCGGAAAGGGATCACGAGGGGCGATGCGATCGTCATTCTCGCGATCGTCCTGATCTTCATCTTCTCGTTCTTCAAATACTACGAAATCAGCGCGTCCTTCGGCGGCAGCAGCAGCGATGACGACGACCCGCTGGGCAGCGGCCGTAGTCAGAGCAAGGGCTGGAACGCCTGGACGGTCAACTTCTATCCGTTGATGCCGGCCGTGGTGCTGGTGCCGCTGCTGGCGGTACTGCTCATGGTGATCGGCCGCTTCGCGGCCCAACCGGACAAGCCGGCGCTCGGACTGGCCCCGCGCCAGTGGGCGATCGCGTTCGGCGTCACCGGCGCGATCAGCGGCTTTTTCGCCCCCTTCGGGGCGGGCGGCATGCTCGGCGACATGTACGAGGGCTCCGGTTCCTCCCGCTACTCGATCGACACCGGACCCACCGTCTTCGCGTGGTTGATGATGGTGGCCGGGCTCGTCGCGGCGCTTTTCCTGATCATCGGGGATCGCATCCCCAGCCTGGCCGCACCGCTGTTCAGCCCGGTGCCGCAGCAACCGTGGGGCTACCCCCCGCCGAACGGAACCGGCGGCTACCCGGCTCCGGTCGACCCGAACACCGGCTACCCGCTGCCGAACGCCACCGGCGGCTTCCCGCCGCCCGCCTACCCGGCACCGGGCGCCACGGGCACCGGCGCGCCGATGGCCGGCGTACCGGCCCACATGCCGCCGCCGGACGCCGGCACCGGCACCGGCACCGCGGTCGCCGGCGGAACCGGTGCCACGCCGGCCGTCACCGGGCAGCCCGCCCCGGCCGCGGCCGGCCAGGACACGCGCGAGTTCGCACAGTTCTGGTTCGCCGTACCGGAGGCCCGCCCGCTGGCACCCACCGAGGGTCTGTCCAAGACGCCGGTGGCCACCCTCCAGACCGGCCAGTGGTACCTCGCGGTCGCCCCGCACCCGGGCGGCGTCCTGGTCGAGGTCGACGGCGTCCGAGGGGTCCTCGGCGACGTCTCCGGGATCCAGCGCGGAGAATGACGGTACGTCAGGCTCCGGTGCCGGTGCGGTCACCCGCACCGGCACCGGATCGGCGCAGCAGACGCACGGCAATTCCGAGCAGTACGAAAAGCCCCGTCAGGGAGGAGCACGATGCCACGCAAAGGCGTCACCCGAGGTGATCTGATCGTCGCGGTGGCGGCGATCGGAGTTCTGGTCTTCTCGTTTCTCCCCTGGTACACGGTGACCGCCAAGGGCAAACGCATCACCGAGGGAACCACCGACTATTCGGCGTGGATCGGCGACTTCTGGCCGCTCGCGCCCGCCGTCGTACTGCTGTCCTCGATCTCGCTGGTGCTGCTGCTGATCGGCCGGTACACGATCCGGCCGGGCTCGCCGCAGCCGACCGAGATCCAGTTCGGCGGTCTGGCGTTTCGCCAGTGGGGCATCGCGTTGGGCGTCGCGTCGGCGTGGAGCGCGGTGTGGGCCGTGTTCGGCGCGGACGGCGGCTACGAGAAGTTGGCGCACGCCGCCGAGCAGATCGCCCGCTCCAACGGCGACGCGCAGGCGACCGTGGACGCCGGCCACGGCTGGGGCGCGTGGGGGCTGGCGGGCTTCGCCGTGCTCCAGGCTCTGCTGCTGCTGACCATCGACCGGATCGGCGGGCTCAACGTCCCACTGGTGCGTCCGCGCGAGAACAACTGGCAGGGCTACCCCGGCGGCGGCTTCCCCGGCGCTCCCGGCGGGTATCCCCCCGGCCCGCCCGGCACCGGCGGCTTCCCGGTCCCGCCGCCCGTCGCGCCGCCGGTCTACGGGCCGTCCGGCAACACTCCCCCGCCGCTGACGCCGCCGATGCAACCGCCCGCCGTGCAACCGCCGGTACTGCTGTACAAGTCGGACGAACCGGAACCCGCCCCGGCCGCGGACCCGGTCCGCGCCCCGGAGCCGGAATCGGGCGATCCGGGCACGTTCGAGCAGTACTGGCTGGCCGTGCCCGAACAGAGGCCGCTCCAGCCGCTCGACCACCCCGGTGACGCGGTGGCCACGCTGCATCCCGGCGTGTGGTATCTCGCGGTGGGCGTGCAGGACGGCGGCATCGTCATCGATATCGACGGCCTGCAGGGCATGTTGACCGATCTGACGGGCATTCAGCGGGGCGAATAGACATCTTTGAAAAAATGCCCCCATACGGCGCGTCGCGTGGGGTCGGGGCACAGATCGTTCGCCCGTCTGGCACAGTGTCCCCGGACCAATGCACCGGGGACGCGCGGGGGCGACGTCGGTGGCACGACTTGGGTCGCCCCCGTACGCTGTCGGCGCCCATCCCCCTCGGGAGGAGTATTAGTGGACGTCAGAAAGCTTTCGCGTGGCGACGCGGTCATCGGGGTCGCCGCCGTGCTCATCTTCATCTTCTCGTTCCTGGATTACATCGGTGCCAAGGACGGCCTCGGCCGCTCGTCCGACTTCACCTGGAACGCCTGGTCCGGGTTCCTGGCCCCGACCATCTCGGCGGTCGTCCTGACCCCGATCATCGCCGGCGTGCTGTTCATCCTCGGCGGGCTGCTCCCGCAACTGCGCGACCGTCAGATCCTCGGTCTGACCGCGCGTCAGTGGGCGCTGCCGCTCGCGGCGATCTCGCCGATCAACGCGCTGTGGTCGATCGGCGGTGCCGACGACGGCCTGGAGATGAAGTTCGGCGGCATCATCATCATTCTGCTGGTCCTCGTGCTCAGCGGAACCCTGATCGCCACCACGCTGGTGCCCGCCCTCCAGGCGCCGCTGCTCGGCGCCGCGGGCCCCGCGGCGGGTCCGCAGGGTCAGTTCGGCGGCCCGCAGGGGCAGCAGCAGTACGGCGGCGCGCCCTACGGCGGCCAGCCGGGCCCCCAGGGTCCGCAGTCGTACGGCGGCGCCCCGCAGCCCGGCGGCTTCGGCGGCCCGGCGCCGCAGGGTCCCCAGGGTCCGCAGGGTGGCTTCGGTGCTCCCGGGCCGCAGGGTCCCGGCGCGCAGCAGCCCAACCCGGCCGCGGCACCCGGCGGCGCGCCGTTCCAGCCCTTCTGGTTCTCGGTGCCGGACTCGCGGCCGATGCTGGACGAGCACACCAACCAGGAGAAGGGCGTCCTGAACACGGGCGTCTGGTACCTGGCGGTGGCCGAGCACCCCAACGGCCTGCTCGTCGAGGTCGACAACGTGCGCGGTGTGCTCCAGAACACGATCGGCATCCAGCGCTCGTGACTCCGGTGCTCCCGAGGAACCGGTAGTACCGAGACACGAACCGCGACTCGGCAACAAGGCAAGGGCGTCGTCCACACCGGACGGCGCCCTTTCGCCTGTCCCGGGTACGGAAGTCCGCGCCTGCCCGGGACGCGAGTCCGCGCGCCCGTCCGGCAGCGGCCGGAAGTCCGCGCCAGGGGAGTCGGTCTCCCCACGAACTAAAACGTGTTCTAGTCTGCGGGGGCGATTCGCCGTGCAACTCCGTGGAGGTAACGCCATGAGGCTGGGTCTGACGTTCGGGTACTGGGGCCGAGGCCCGTCCGCCGACTTCGTCGAACTGGCGCGGGAGGCCGAACGACTCGGGTTCGACGCGGTGTGGACCGCCGAGTCGTGGGGCTCGGACGCGTTCACACCGCTGACCTGGATCGCCGCGCACACGTCGCGGATCAAGCTGGGCACCGCGGTGACCCAGATGACCGCGCGTACGCCCACCGCGACCGCGATGCACGCGCTGACCCTGGACCACCTCTCCGGCGGGCGGGTGA
The DNA here is from genome assembly GCF_055558835.1 of Embleya sp. NPDC025285. Lineage (NCBI taxonomy): Bacteria > Bacillati > Actinomycetota > Actinomycetes > Kitasatosporales > Streptomycetaceae > Embleya > Embleya sp. NPDC025285. Next base: position 7,420 of record NZ_JBVHLU010000047.1, on the reverse strand, counting down.
TCCTCGGCCTCGGCCTCTCCGGGCCGCAGGTGGTCGAAGGCTGGTACGGGCGGCCGTTCCCGAAGAGCCCGCTGACCTTCACCCGCGAATACGTCGACGTGATCCGCCAGGTGCTGCGCCGCGAGGGGCCGGTGGTCGCCGAAGGACGCTACGCCCGGCACCCGTACACCGGCGAGGACGGCAGCGGGCTCGGCAAGCCGCTCAAGTCGATCACCCATCCGTTGCGCGCGGATCTGCCGATCTTCCTCGGCGCCGAAGGGCCCAAGAACGTACACCTGACCACGCGGATCGCGGACGGATGGCTGCCGTTGCACTGGGCGCCGACCCGGCCCGAGGTGTACGCGGACGCGCTGCGCGACAAGCCGGACGGCTTCCGGATCGCGCCGATGGTGCAGGTCGCGCTCGGCGACGACGTCGAACAGGCGATGTTCCCGATCAAGGCGGCGATGGGCTTCTACGTCGGCGGGATGGGCGCGAAGAACAAGAACTTCCACGCCGACCTGATGCGCCGGTTCGGCTACGCCGAGGAGGCGGACCGAATCCAGGAGCTGTTCATGGCCGGCAAGCGGGACGAGGCGATCGCCGCCGTCCCGAGCGGCTTCGTCGACGAGATCGCCCTGGTCGGCCCGGCCGACCGCATCCGCGAGCGCTACGCCGCGTGGGCGGCCGACCCGCACGTCACCGACATGATCGTCACCACCCGCAACCCCGAGGCCCTGAAGCTCCTCGCCGAACTCGCGAGCTGACCGCCGCCCGGCCGTCGCCGCCCCGTGGCCCGCGGGCACGGGAGCGGCGGTCGGGACGACCCGGGCCTGCCATCAGGGCAGCGGGGCCATGCACAGTTCCTGGACTCGGGACGGCAACGGATAGTAGACCGGCGAGCGGCCCGGGCAACTGGTGGCGTTCGACGCGGTCATCGGGTGCACCTCGTCGATCCGCAGGCGCGCCGGGCGATCCTGCGGAAGCGGCCCCTGGCACGGCACCAGCGAGGCCAGGAAGGCCCATTGCCGACCGTCGCGCGTCTCGGCCGGCACGCACTCGCCCGGGCGGAAGATCCGCTCCAGGCACAGCGCGGGCACGCCGGGCGTCGCCGGCCAGCGGCTGCGCCCGTCGGTACTCATGCAGTCGCTCGCGCCGCCGGCCGCCGAGGTACGCGCCAGCACCCGCTGCCGGGCCGCCGGGTCCTCACAGGGCAGCGAGCGGGGCGCGGCCGGTCGCCATCCGGGCGTGCCGTCGCTCGCGAAGTCCACACAGCCGCCCACCGGTACGCTCGCCACGAAGGCCGCGACCGGGTCGCCGGGCGGAATCGAGGGGCGGGCATCGGCCGCACCCGCCTTGCCCCGATCACGATCCCCGCGCCCGCGCTCGTAGGCGACACCCGCGAGCAGGCCGCCCACGAGCGCGATCACCACGAGCGCGGCGACCAGGAGCCACCCGGCCCCGCCGCCCTCGTGCGGCTCGGGCGGAACGGGCAGGTCGTAGGGGTCCTGACGGTCGTCGCTGTCGTCGATCCGCGGCACCATCGCGTCGACGATCCGGGCGAGTTGCATCGTCTCGGCGACGGCCTCCTCCGGCTCGGGCGCACCTTCCCCGGGCTTGGCCGCATCGGCCTTCGTGGCCCCGCTCGGCACGGCCTCGCTCTTCGCCGGATCCTTCTTCGCCGCGCCGGCCGGAGCCGACACGGCCACACCCTCCCGGGCCGGCTCGGCGTCCTCGGCCGGAGCGCCCACCTCGGCGGGCTCGGCGGCCTTGACGGCCTTTCTCGGGCCGACCTTGTCCCCGACCGAACCGCCGTGTGCGGAACCGCCCTTCGACGCGCCGCCGAATCGATCGCCGAGCGGCACGGTCGGCGGGTCGCCGACCAGACGCCCACGCCGGTGGTACGCGTCGATCAGCTCCACCGCGGGTCCCGGCAACCACGACGCGGCACCGTACGCCCCCTGACGATCCGCCAGTTCCGCGGCCGACTCCTCCAACAGCGCGCGCGGCGTGGGCCGATCCTCCGGATCCCGGGCCAGACAGGACCGGATCAGCTCGGCCAACTCAACCGGCACATCCGCAAGTTCCGGCTCGCCGCCGGCCACACTGCGCCGGATCGCCGCCTCGCCCTCGCCGGTGTGCGGCGGCCGTCCGGTCGCCGCGAAGCACAACAACGCGCCCAGCGCGTAGACGTCGGACGCCGGCCCCGGCTCCTCGCCTCGGGCCTGCTCCGGCGCGAGGTACCCGGGCGCGGTCAGCGGACTGCCCGCGCCCTCGATCCCGAATCCGGTCACCCTCGGTCCGTCCGAGGCCACCACTATCTGCGCGGGTCGCAGATCGCCGTGCGTGAGCGAGGCCTGATGGATCGTCACCAGACCCTCGGCGATCCCGGCCGCCAGCCACCGCACCGCGTCCGGCGGCAGCGGGCCGCACGAGATCACCAGGTCCCCCAGCGACGGCGCCGGCACGTACACCGACGCCACCCACGGATTGCGGGTCGCGCCACCGCTGCCGATCACCTCGATCACACCGGGCCCGCGCACCTTCTGGGCCCGCTTGATGCCACGCTGCTCGCCGTACAACATCCGCACGGCCATCGGCCGCCCTGCACCGGTCCGCGCGAGATACACCCACCCGGGGCTGCCGGCGCCCAGCAATCCCACCACCGTATAAGGACCTATCCGGTCCCCCGGCCCCAACCCAGCCGCCATGCCCACCCTCGTCACGCGAGTCGCCCAGCCCCCCACGCGAACCCTATTGCCGCCCCGACCAACCCCGACAACCGAGTACACCCACGCCGACTACCGACCCATACAGCCCGTCCGGCGCCCAAGCCCAAGCCCGCCACACCCACGCCCGAGCCAACCGCCCCCTTCAGCCCGTCCGACGCCCAAGCCCGCCACACCCACGCCCAAGCCAACCGCCCCCTTCAGCCCGTCCGGCGCTTGAGGACAACCCATCCAGCCCGTCCGGCGATTGAGGACCCCGGCCTCAAACCCCATCCACGCACAGCTCCGAGCCACACCGCACCTGCTCGGGCGCAAGCCCAACCGGCAACCCGTCGCCCGCGAACGCCGAGCCCCCACCACCGAACACCGCGGTGGTCGCCGGCTCACCCCCCAGCACGGCCGTGGCCAGGATCATCGCCCCCGCCGTCCACGCCGTGCGCTCCACGGGCCAGATCGCGTCGTCCTCGAACACGTACCCGGTCCAGTACAACCCGTCCTCGTGCCGCAACCGCTGGATCCACGACACGATCTCCACCGCACGGTCGCTCTCGCCCAACGCCCAAAGCGCGATGGCCAGTTCGCAACTCTCCGCACCGGTCACCCAGGGCCGGTCGGAGACGCACCGCACGCCCAGGTCCGGCACCACGAAGGTGTCCCAGCCGTCCTTGATCCGCTCGTCCGCCGCAGCCCCCCGCAGCGCCGTGCCCAGGATCGGGTAGTACCAGTCCATCGAGTAGCGGTTCTTGTCCAGGAACCGCTCGGGGTGCGACAACACCGCGTGGCCCAGCCGACCCGCGGCCAACTCCCAGTCCGGCTGCGGCTCGCCGAGGTGCTCGGCGATCGCCAGCGCGCAGCGCAGCGCCTGGTACATGCTCGCCGAGCCGGTGAGCAGCGCGTCCGGCACCGGCACGCCGTGTTCGTCGCGCTTCCAGCGGATCTCGCCGCCGGGCGCCTGGAGGTCCAGGATGAAGCCCATCGCCGCACGCAGCTTCGGCCACATCCGGACCAGGAACTCCTCGCCCCCGGTGAGCAGATGGTGGTGCCACAGGCCGACCGCGAGGTAGGCCGTGAAGTTGGCCTCCTTGTTGCGATCGGTGACCACGCCGTCCACGTAGGCCGCGTACCACGAGCCGTCCGGCTCCTGCCGGCTCGCCAGCCAGCGGTACGCCCGCTCGGCCTCGTCGTGCCGGCCGGCCACGTCGAGCGCCATCGCGGCCTCGGTGTGGTCCCACGGGTCCAGGTGCCCGCCGACGAACCACGGGATCGACCCGTCCGGCCGTTGCACGGCGGCGATCCCGTCGATCGTCTCGGCCACCTGCCGAACGGTCAACACGCCTTCCAGCGCCAGCAGTTCGAGCGCCGACTCGGGGCCGCGACGGCGACCCGCGAGGCTCATGCGCGGGCTCCGGCGAGGTCGCCGTCGGCGCCTGCCGCGGTGTCGCCGTGCGGCCGGGGCTTGGTCGCGTAGACCACCAGGCTCTTGCCGATCAGCGGATCCAGCGCCTTCTCCGCGAGGCGGGTGGCCAGCGGGCGCTTCATGATGTCCCAGACCAGGAGCTTGTGCCAGGCCCGGACCGGGAGCGCCTTGTCGTTGTCCACGCCCACCGCGCACTTGATCCACCAGTACGGCGAGTGCAGCGCGTGCGTGTGGTGGGTCCCGTACGGCCGTAGCCCGGACTCGCGGATCCGGGCCTGGAACTCGTCGCCCTTGTAGATCCGGATGTGCCCGCCCTCGACCTCGTGGTACGCGTCCGACAGCGCCCAGCAGATCTTCTCCGGCCCGTAGCGCGGCACGGTCATCGCGGCCAGGCCGCCGGGCTTGAGCACCCGGAACAGCTCGGCCAGGACACCCTTGTCGTCCGGGATGTGTTCGAGCACCTCGGAGATGATCACCCGGTCGAAGCTGTCGTCCGGAAACGGCAGCGCCAGCGCGTCCCCGACGAGCGCCTCGGCACGCGCGCCCTCGGGAACCTCACCGGCGGCCAGCATCGAGGCGAACATCGCGTCCACCTCGGCGATGTCCTTCGCGTTCCGGTCGAGCGCGACCACGTCGGCGCCACGCCGGTATGCCTCGAAGGCGTGCCGGCCGCCACCACAACCCATGTCCAGGACCCGATCCCCCGGGGCCAGGGGAAAGCGGGAGAAATCCACGGTGAGCAAGTCGGCGACTCCGTCTCGTATTGCGCGAACCGGTTGCGGGGGCGGCCGGCGAGGGTGGGGTGTGGTCAGCGGTTTCCGGGTCCGGCGCCGTGCGACGCGGGCGGGGGCAGCCGGCGGCCGAACGGCGAGCGGCCGAGCAGGACGTCGCTCGCGCGCTCGGTGAGCCCACGTCTACCGGCGCCGGCCGTGGTCGGCGCGGTGGGACCGGCCTCGACTGCGGCCCGGTAGCGCTCCGCGGTCCGGACCGCGGTGTTGCGCCAGGTGAACCGCTCGAGCACCCGGGCACGGCCCGCCTCGGCCAGTCGGGCCCGCAGTTCGGGGTCTTCCAGCAGTCGGGTGAGCGCGGCGCGCAGGGCTTCCGGGTCGCCCGGCGGCACCGCCAGGCAGGTCTCCCCGTCCGGCCCGGCGACCTCGGGGATCGCGCCGCCCGTGGTGGCCACGAGCGCGGTCCCGCAGGCCATCGCCTCGGCGGCGGGCAGCGAGAAGCCCTCGTAGAGCGAGGGTACGCAGGCGATCTCGGCGCTGCGGATCAGGTCGACCAGTTCGTCGTCGCTGAGTCCGGACACGAAGCGGATCGCCGAGGTCAGTCCCAGCCGGTCGATCGCGCGCAGCACCGGCCCGTCGCCCTTGGGGCGGCCCACGACCACGAGTTCGACGTGGTCGTTGTCGGCGCGCAGTTTGGCGAGCGCCTCGACCAGGTGGATCAGGCCCTTGAGCGGCACGTCCGCGCTCGCGGTGGTGACGATCCGGCCGGGCACCTTCGGGACCGAGGCGTCCGGCGCGAAGCGGTCGGTGTCGGCGCCCACCGGCACCACGGTGACCCGGCTCGGCGAGACGCCGAGGTGGTCGATGATCTCGGCCTTGGACGAGCCGGACACGGTGAGCACTTCGCTCAGCCGGGCGGAGACCCGCTTCTGCATGGTGGTGAACCCGTACCAGCGGTGCAGCGTGGCCTTGCGGCGCAGTGTGGTGGCCTCGCCGATCTCCAGCGCGCGGTCGACCGTGATCGGGTGGTGGATCGTGGTCACCAGCGGGAAGCCGAGTCGGGGCAGCGCGAGTTGGCCGTAGCCCAGCGTCTGGTTGTCGTGCACGACATCGAACTCGCCGCGCCGGGCCGCCAGGTGCCGCCATGCGCGCAGCGAGAAGGTCAGCGGCTCGGGAAAGCCCGCGGTCAGCATGCCGCCGACCTCGAGCACGTCGATCCAGTCCCGGTACTCGCCGAGCCGGGGCAACCGGAACGGGTCCGGGTCGCGGTACAGGTCCAGGCTGGGCAGGGTGGTGAGCTTCACGCCCTCGTCCACGACCGCGTACGGGGGACCGGAGATCACCTCGACGTGGTGACCGAGCCGGGTGAGTTCGCGGGACAGGTGGCGGACGTAGACTCCCTGTCCGCCGCAGTACGGATCGCCTCGGTACGCCAACAGGGCGATTCGCAAGGGTCGCTCCGGGGAGGTCCGCGCCGGGTCCACCTGGGTATCCACAGCGGTTGCGGTCTCCCGTATCACGAATGGCCCCCTATCGCTGCCCTCGTCGGAGCATAGTAGTCGCGTAATCTAGAACAAGTTTCAGTATCTGCTCGTCGGAGAGCAGCCAAGATACCGCCGGGTACCCACTGCGACGAGCACGGCGTGACCCGTAACACACCAGCCGGCGAACCGCCGCGCACCGAGGGGCTGACATGACCACGTACACGAAGGCCGACCGGGCGCCGCTGACCGAGCGGCAGGAGGCGCGCCGCCGCCGGATCCTGCGTGCGACCACCCAGTTGGCCGCTCGGGGCGGCTACGAGTCCGTCCAGATGCGCGAGGTCGCCGAGCTGTCCGAGGTGGCGCTCGGCACGCTGTACCGCTACTTCCCGTCCAAGGTGCACCTGCTCGTGGCCACCATGTACGACCAGCTCGATCAGCTCCACGCCCAGCTCCGCCGGCGCCCGCCCCGGAGCGCCGGCTCGCGCGAGCGGGTGGTGGACACGCTGCTGCGCGCGTTCAAGGGCATGCAGCGCGAGCCGCATCTGACCGAGGCGATGATGCGCGCGCTCCAGTTCGCGGACCGTTCGGTCGGCGCCGAGGTGGACACGGTCAGCCGGGAGACCACCACGATGATCCTGGAGGCGATCAGCGGCGACGAGCCGGCCGGGGAGCCGACCGCCGAGGACCTCGCGGTGATCCGGGTGATCACCCACACGTGGCACTCGTCGCTGATCGCGTGGCTGAACGGCCGCGCCTCCATCGCCCAGGTCCGCACCGACATCGAGACCGTCTGCCGGCTGATCCCCGAGGACTGAGCGCGCCCGTCGCCGTCGTGACGCCGCACGGCCCCGGTCGGCGACCAGGGCCCGCGGCTTCCGTGCCGGCTCGTCCGCGGCGACGTCGAACCGACGCGGTGCCGCGGCGCGCCGACGTCGCCGCGGGCCGTGCCCCAGGCCCTGGCCCTGGCCTCCGGACAGGACCTCTAGTCCCAACGCCGTTCAGTTAGGTGCGGGCGCGGGTTTGTCAAGGCCGGCAAACAGAGCAGCGGAGCTGCCGTAGAAGAGGTCTGTCACTCCAAGACAT
>NZ_JBVHLU010000046.1:0-79566 GCF_055558835.1 Embleya sp. NPDC025285 | reverse complement strand
GAACCGCCCCGGCGCGATCAGCGCCTGGGCGGTTCGCCACGATCCTCCTGTCGCCCGGACCCGGATCGTTCACCCGATCCGAGCCCGGCAGCCGATCCGACCGAGCAGGGAGCCTGTCATGATCATCGAGCACGCGGACATCACCGTCGCGGAAGGTCGCGAGGCCGAATTCGAGGCCGCGTTCCTGCGGGGCCGCGAGGTCGTCGCCAAGTCCGACGGCTTCCGCTGGGCGCGCCTGATCCGCCAGGTCGAGTCGCCCACGTCGTACCTGCTGCTGATCGGCTGGGAGACCCTGGAGGCGCACACGGTCGGCTTCCGCGAGTCGGACCTGTTTCCGCAGTGGCGGGCCATCGTCGGCGAGTTCTTCGCGGTCCCGCCGACGATCGTGCACTACGAGAGCGGCCTGACCCCGGCCGACGAGGCCTGAGGCGCGGAACGCGTCGATACCGAGGTCCCTCGCCCGAGACGGGGCGGGGGACCTTCGCGTGTACCGACCCCGGGGCCCGCCCGGGCTCACTCCTCCCACAACCCGGCCACGGTCAGGCCCGGGTCGATGTCGGCCAGGGCCCGGGTCGGGTCCAGGGTGGGGAGCACCCGGTGGGTCGCCGCCGCGTGCGCGTAGACCAGCAGGAGGTCCTCGGCGGTCCAGCGGACCGAGGGCCAGACCGCGTCGCGGCCCGGGCACAGGCGGGTCAGGCGGGTGTGAAACTCGTCGAGTTCGGCCGGATTGGTGAAGGTCCGAGCCGCCTCGATCGCGTCGTGGTCGGTGCGCAGGAGCGCGTGCGTCGGCACCACGGGAACTCGCATCACGGCGTCCGGGTCGGCGTCCGACATGCCCAGGCCGCGCGCGACGCGGTGCAGCGCCGACGCCATCAGCAGCGCGACGAGCAGCCCGCTGTCCTCCCGTACGCCGCCGGACGGGAAGAACCTCGCCGCCCAGAAACGCTGTTCGGTGTTCAGGTGCTCACGCACGAGCATGCAGCCGACTCCCACGCAGCTCTGCGGCAGGGTTCTGGCAGCCATGCGGCTACGTTACGGCTCCGGTGGCGCGCCGTGGCGCAGTTCCGTTTATTTACGACATTGGCCTTATTCGGACCATCCGGCTCCGCCGCGCCATCCGGCTCCGCCGCGTCAGCCCAGTTGGATGGATCGCTTGGAGAGCCCGAACCAGAAGCCGTCGATCACCTGGCTCAGCCGGTCCAGGTCCTCGTGGCCGGCGCCGAGCGAGACGAACAGCGGCGCGAGGTGCTCGGTCCTGGGGTGTGCCAGGCGCGCGGCGGGCGCCTTGTGGGTGAAGTCGAGCAGCGCGTCCACGTCGCCGGCGCGGAACGCCTCGTCGCCCCAGTGGTCGAACTCGCTCGACCACCCCGGCGCCGGCGCGTCCGCCCGGGGATCCAGGCCACGCAGGTTGTGCGTGAAGAAACCGCTGCCCACGATCAGCACACCCTCCTCGCGCAGCGGCGCGAGCCGTCGGCCGACCTCGTACAGCCGCACCGGGTCCAGCGTGGGCAGCGACATCTGGAGCACCGGCACGTCGGCATCCGGGTACATCTCGACCAGCGGTACGTACGCGCCGTGGTCGAGGCCGCGCTCCGGCACATCCTGCACGTCGGGTCCGAGCAGCGCCCGCACCCGCGCCGCGAGGTCGGGGGCGCCCGGCGCCGGATACCTGACCCGGTAGTAGTGCTCCGGGAAGCCACCGAAGTCGTACACGAGCGGAATCGTGCGGGTCGCGCCGAGCGCGATCGGGGCGTCCTCCCAGTGCGCGGACACCATCAGGATCGCCGTGGGCCTGGGCAGCTCGGCGGACCAGGCGGCGAGCTGGCCGGTCCACAGCGCGTCGTCCGCGAGCGGCGGTGCGCCGTGACCGAGGTAGACGACGGGCATGCGCGCGGCGCCCCGGGGCGAGGTGATGTCCATGCGCCCAGGATACCAAGTAGTTCTACGTTCAACAATTGACATGACAGGAGGATCTGCCGGGGGATCGCCGTCGGGAGTAATCCGCTGGCCTGCGCCCCCGGGGTGCCACTTATCCTTGACCCCGTAATGGGAACGCCAGTAGCCACATCTCAGCTCGCCGACCTCCAGGCGCGCCTGCCCCACCTGATGCTTCGGGATCAGGACCGTCTGCGCCGTCGTCTCGACCGGACCCGCAAGAACCGCAAGGGTCCGCAGCAGGTCGCCGAGACCGAGAGCCTGATCACCGCGTTCGACGCCGCCGAGACGCGGGTCGCGAACCGGCGCGCCGCCGTGCCCACGATCGGCTACCCCGAAGCGCTGCCGGTCAGCCAAAAGAAGGACGACATCCTGGCCGCGATCCGCGACCACCAGGTCGTGATCGTCGCGGGCGAGACCGGCTCCGGAAAGACCACCCAGATCCCGAAGATCTGCCTGGAGCTGGGTCGCGGGGTGCAGGGCCTGATCGGGCACACCCAGCCGCGCCGGATCGCCGCGCGTACGGTCGGCGACCGCATCGCCGAGGAGCTGGGCGGACAACTGGGCGACGTGGTCGGCTACAAGGTCCGCTTCAACGACCAGTCCAGTGACAACACGCTGGTCAAGCTGATGACCGACGGCATCCTGCTCGCCGAGGTGCAAAACGATCGGCTGCTGCGCCAGTACGACACGCTGATCATCGACGAGGCGCACGAACGCAGCCTCAACATCGACTTCCTGCTCGGCTACCTCAAACAGTTGTTGCCGCGCCGTCCCGACCTCAAGGTGATCATCACCTCGGCCACGATCGACCCGGAGCGCTTCTCGCAGCACTTCGACGACGCGCCGATCATCGAGGTGTCCGGCCGTACGTATCCCGTCGAGGTGCGCTATCGCCCGCTCGTCGCGGAGATCGACGAGGACGAGGACGACGACGAGGAGAGCGGGGGCAAACGCCGCGCCGACGATCGTGATCAGGTACAGGCGATCAGCGACGCGGTGGACGAACTGCTCGGCGAGGCGTCCGGCGACATCCTGGTCTTCCTCAGCGGTGAGCGCGAGATCCGGGACACCGCCGAGGCGCTGAACAAACGACAGCTGCGCAACACCGAGGTACTGCCCCTGTACGCGCGCCTGTCCGCCGCCGAACAACATCGGGTCTTCCAGCAACACACCGGGCGACGCATCGTGCTCGCGACCAACGTCGCCGAGACCTCGCTGACCGTGCCGGGCATCAAGTACGTGATCGACCCCGGCACCGCCCGGATCTCCCGGTACAGCCTGCGCACCAAGGTGCAGCGGCTGCCGATCGAGGCCGTCTCGCAGGCCTCCGCCAATCAGCGCAAGGGCCGCAGCGGGCGCACCTCGGACGGCATCTGCATCCGGCTGTACTCACAGGAGGACTTCGAGTCGCGGCCCGAGTTCACCGACCCGGAGATCCTGCGCACCAACCTGGCCTCGGTCATCCTCCAGATGACCGCGCTGGGCCTCGGCGACATCGCCGCGTTCCCGTTCGTGGAGCCGCCGGACCGGCGCAACATCAAGGACGGCGTCCAACTCCTCCAGGAACTGGGCGCGCTGGACCCGGACGAGCCGGACGTACGCAAGCGGCTGACCCCGGTCGGCCGCAAGTTGTCCCAGTTGCCGGTCGACCCGCGTCTGGCCCGGATGATCCTGGAGGCGGACCGCAACGGCGTGGTGCGCGAGGTGCTGATCATCGCCTCCGCGCTGTCCATCCAGGATCCGCGCGAGCGCCCCGCGGAACACCAGCAGCACGCCGATCAGTTGCACGCGCGGTTCGCGGACAAGGAATCCGACTTCCTGGCATATCTCAACCTGTGGAACTACATCAAGGAACAGCGCGACGAGCTGTCCTCGAGCCGGTTCCGCAAGTTGTGCAAGAGCGAGTTCCTGCACTACCTGCGCATACGTGAATGGCAGGATCTGCACAGCCAGTTGCGCTCGGCCGCCAAGTCGCTCGGGATCGAGGCCGTCGGCGAACCGCAGGAGCCGAACACGCAGCACATCCACACCGCGATCCTGTCCGGACTGCTCTCGCACATCGGCCTGATGGACCCTGCCAAGCGCGAGTACGGCGGCGCGCGCGGCACCCGCTTCTCGGTCTTCCCCGGCTCGGCGCTGTTCAAGAAGCCGCCGCGGTGGGTGATGGCGGCCGAACTCGTCGAGACGTCCCGCCTGTGGGCGCGGATCGCCGGGCGGATCGAGCCCGAGTGGATCGAGCCGCTGGCCGGGCACCTGATCAAGCGCACCTACAGCGAGCCGCACTGGGAACAGAAGATGGCCGCGGTGATGGCCTACGAGAAGGTCACGCTGTACGGCGTGCCGATCGTGGCCGCGCGCAAGGTCGGCTACGGCAAGGTCGACCCGGAGCTGTCCCGCGAACTGTTCATCCGGCACGCCCTGGTGGAGGGCGACTGGCGTACGCACCACAAGTTCTTCGCGGCCAACCGGCGCCTGCTCGCGGACGTCGAGGAACTCGAACACCGGGCCCGCCGCCGGGACATCATGGTCGACGACGAGACCCTGTTCGACTTCTACGACGAACGCATCCCGGCCGATGTGGTCTCCGGACGGCACTTCGACGCGTGGTGGAAGAAGGCCCACCGGGCCGAGCCGGATCTGCTGAGCTTCGAGAAGTCCATGCTGATCAACGCCAAGGCGGGCGCGATCACCGAGGAGGACTACCCGAACACGTGGGTCGAGGAGGGCTTGGAGCTCAAGCTGACCTATCAGTTCGAGCCCGGCTCGAACGCGGACGGGGTCACCGCGCACATCCCGGTCGCGGTGCTCAACCAGCTCACCGGCGAGGGCTTCGACTGGCAGATCCCGGGCCTGCGCGAGGAATTGGTGACCTCGTACATCCGTGCGCTGCCCAAGGGCATCCGCCGCGGCTTCGTGCCGGCGCCGGACTACGCGCGCGCGATCCTGGCCCGGATCCCGGCTCGCCGGGGATCTTTGGTGGACGTGCTGGAGCGCGAGTTGAGCCGGATGGCCGGCATGCCGGTCAAGCGCGAGACGTGGGACCTGACGAAGGTGCCCGAGCACCTGCGGATGACCTTCCGGGTGCTCGACGACGACCGGCGCACGCTCGCCGAGGGCAAGGACCTGGAGGCGCTCAAGCTCAAGCTGCGCGACCGGATGCGGGCCGCGGTGTCCGAGGCGGCGAGCACGCTGGACATCGAGCGCACGGGCGTCAGCGCCTGGAGCATCGGCGAACTGCCGCGTGTGGTCGAACAGCGACGCGGGCCGCTGGTGGTCAAGGCGTATCCGGCGCTGGTCGACGAGGGCGCGTCCGTGGCGGTCCGGCTGTTCGACAGCGAACCCGAGCAGTCGCGCGCGATGCGGCGCGGAACGCGGCGTCTGGTGCTGCTGAACGTGCAGTCGCCGGTCAAGCAGATCCAGGGCCGGCTGCCCAACATGGCCAAGTTGACGCTCAGCCACAACCCGCACGGCGGCATCGACGCGCTCTTCGAGGACATCCTCGCGTGCGCGGCGGACATGCTGATCCAGGACGCGGGCGGCCCGGTGTGGGACGAGGCCGGCTTCGCGCGGCTGCGTGATCGGGTCAAGGCCGGGCTGCCTCGGCTGACCGAGGACACCGTGGTCAAGGTCGAGCGCGTCCTGGGTGCGTCGCACAACGTGGCCGGGCGGCTGAAGGCCACCCGGAGTCCCGCGCTGGCACCGGCGCTCGCCGACTTGAAGGCGCAGTACACGGCGCTGGTGCACAAGGGCTTCGTGACCGAGGCGGGTTGGCGCCGGCTGCCGGACGTGCATCGCTATCTCCAGGCGATGGAGCGCCGGTTGCAGCGTCTGGAGGCGGACCCGGTCCGAGATCGCGAGCGCATGTTGAAGGTCCATCAGATCCAGGCGGCCTACCGGGACCTGATGGACCGTCAAACCAAGGGCGGACCGATCCCGGCGGAGGTCGCGGCGGTGCGCTGGCAGATCGAGGAACTGCGGGTGAGCTACTTCGCCCAGTCGCTCGGCACACCGCAGCCGGTGTCCGACAAGCGGATCCTGAAGACGATCGAGGAATTGGGCCAGTAGGCCGGGGGCGGCGCGTCGAGCACCGCCCCTTCGGGCTCAGATCCCGTCGTTGCGGAACAGGTCGTGGTCGGTCAACAGCTTCTCCAGGCGCGCCTGGTCGACCCGGCTGACCACGGCCTCGCTCTCCTGGCGGTCGCGGACCACCTTGGCGATGGTGATGCTCGACGTCACGACGTAGAGCACGCCGAGGCCGAGGAAGGCCCGGATCCAGCGGTCCACCGGGAGGTAGACGATCCCGATCAGGACCGCGCTCACGGATACGCCGAAGGACAGCGCGGCCTGAACGAAGAAGCCCTGGGTGTTGTTGGTACGCAGCGGCGTTGTCATGGCAACAGTGTTGGGCCGACCGGGTGTTGCGCGCATGAGTAGGTGTACTCAAGTGGGACGGCCCCCGGCGGAAGGCCGGGGGCCGTACAGGTCGGCGATGTGGATGTCGGTCGGTGCTACGTCCAGCGCTTGGTGCCGTTGGTGCTGTTGGCGCACACCAGCGGTTCACCCTTGTTGTTCACCGCCGTGGCGCCGAGCTGCGAACAGAACTGGCCTCTGACCTTCACGCCCGCATCAGCCGGCGGCGGATCGGCCTTGGGCGGGTCTGCCTTCGGCGGGTCCACCTTGGGCGGATCGGCCTTCGGTGGATCGGCCTTCGGCACGTTCGCTTCGTCCTGCGCCGGTGCCGCCGGTGGCGGTTCGGCGGGAGCCGTGGTCGCGGGCGGCGGCGCTGTGCTGCTCACCGGCGGCGCGCTCGTCGGCGCCGCCGTGGTGGCGGCGGGCGCGGGCGTCGTTGCCGCACCCGAGGGGACCGGCGTCGACGTCGAGGCCGGCGTCACCTTGTCCTTTCCGGAGTCGTCCTTCCCATCGGACACCGCGTTCGCGAAGGCGACCAGGAAGACCACGCCCGCGACGATCGCGACGCCGATCTTCAGCGGGCGCTGCCAGTCGGTGTACTTCCACATCAGGAAGATGCCCACCGGCGCGAACACGACGAGCAGGACGACGATCCACAAGGTGCGTTGGTACCAGGGACGTTGTGGCTGAGGTTGCGGCGGAAACCCAGGCGGTGGCGAAGCGGACGAACCGTCTCCCCAACCCGGGCCCCCACCCGTTCCATATGACATGCCGCGAATACTGACAGCAACCAACCGAACTATCCGGCGCGTGACCGAATCGAGATTCACCGCCAACCGGCTTGTCCGATCTTGGCCGAAAGATGCTGCGCGAGCCGCCCGGAAGGCGACTCGCGCAGCAGGGTTTTCGCAGGTCGACGCAGGATCAGGCGGCGATGGTGTGCTTGGCGTTGGCCGGCTCCAGGGCCAGTTCCAGCACCTCGCGCACGTCGGCGACCGCGTGCACGGTGAGTCGGCTCAGGATCTCCTCGGGCACGTCGTCCAGGTCGGCCTCGTTGCGCTTGGGGATCAGCACGGTGGTCACACCTGCCCGCTCCGCGGCGAGCAGCTTCTGCTTCACGCCGCCGATCGGCAGTACCCGGCCGGTGAGCGAGACCTCACCGGTCATTGCCACGTCCGAGCGGACCGGCCGCCCGGTGAGCAGCGACACCAGCGCGGTGGTCATCGTGACACCGGCGCTCGGGCCGTCCTTGGGGACCGCGCCGGCCGGGACGTGGATGTGCACGCCTCGGTCCTTGAGGTCGCCCACCGGTACCTCCAGCTCCGCCCCGCGCGAGCGCAGGTAGGACAGCGCGATCTGCGCCGACTCCTTCATCACGTCGCCGAGTTGGCCGGTCAGGGTCAGTCCCGTACCGCCCGTCTCGGCGTCCGCGAGCGACGCCTCGATGTAGAGCACGTCGCCACCCGCGCCGGTGACCGCGAGCCCGGTGGCCACACCCGGCACCGCGGTGCGCTGCTCGGCCTTGCTCAGCAGCGACTCCGGGGTGTGCCGGGGCCGCCCGAGGTAGTCGCGCAGGTCGCCGGCGTCCACCGTGATCGGCAGCGGGTGCGCGTCGGCGTCCAGCGCCTGTCGGGCCGCGACCTTGCGCAGCACGCGGGCGATCGAGCGCTCCAGGGTGCGCACGCCCGCCTCCCGGGTGTACTCGCCCGCCAGCAGCCGCAGCGCGTCTTCGGTGAAGGACACCTCGGTGTCGTCCAGACCCGCCTTGTCCAACTGACGCTTGATCAGGTGGTCCCGGGCGATGACGACCTTCTCGTCCTCGGTGTAGCCATCGAGCCGGACCAGTTCCATCCGGTCGAGCAGCGGCTCGGGGATGGTCTCCAGGACGTTGGCCGTGGCCAGGAACACCACGTCGGAGAGGTCGAGTTCGACCTCGAGGTAGTGGTCGCGGAAGGTGTGGTTCTGGGCCGGGTCGAGCACCTCCAGCAGGGCCGCGGTCGGGTCGCCGCGGTAGTCCGAGCCGACCTTGTCGATCTCGTCGAGCAGGACGACGGGGTTCATGCTGCCCGCCTCCTTGATCGCCCGGACGATGCGACCGGGCAGGGCGCCGACGTAGGTGCGCCGGTGGCCGCGGATCTCGGCCTCGTCGCGCACGCCGCCGAGCGCGACCCGGACGAACGAGCGACCCATCGCGCGGGCCACCGACTCGCCCAGCGAGGTCTTGCCGACACCGGGCGGGCCGACCAGGGCCAGTACCGCGCCGGACCGCCGGCCGCCGACCACGCCCAGCCCGCGCTCCTCGCGGCGCTTGCGCACCGCGAGGTATTCGACGATGCGCTCCTTGACGTCCACCAGGCCGGAGTGGTCCGCGTCCAGGATCGCGCGCGCCTCGGCGATGTCGTACGCGTCCTCGCTGCGCTCGTTCCACGGCATTTCCAGCACGGTGTCCAGCCAGGTGCGGATCCAGCCGCCCTCGGGCGACGCGTCGGAGGCGTGCTCCAGCTTGTCGACCTCCTTGAGCGCGGCGGCCAGCACCTTCTCCGGCAGGTTCGCCGCCTCGACCCGGGCGCGGTAGTCCTCCTCCTCGCTGTCCGGGGTGCCGTTGAGCTCGTTGAGCTCCTTGCGCACCGCGGCGAGCTGCTGCTTGAGCAGGAATTCGCGCTGCTGCTTGTCCATGCCCTCCTGGACGTCCTTGCGGATCGTCTCGGCCACGTCCAGCTCGGCGAGGTGGTCCCGGGTCCAGCCGACGACCTTGGTCAGCCGCTCCTGGACGTCGACAGTCTGCAGGACCTCGATCTTTTGCTGAAGCGTCAGGTACGGGGCGTAGCCGGAGTTGTCCGCCAGGTCGCTCGGGTCCTCCAGCGCCTGTACGTGGTCGACCACCTGCCACGCGCCGCGCTTGCCCAGCACGGTGGTGACCAGGGCCTTGTACTCGCGGGCCAGCTCGTGGGTGTGCTCGTCCGCCTCGACGTCCGTCACCCGGGTCGCCTCGACCCACAGCGCCGCGCCGGGACCGGTGGTTCCGGTGCCGATCCGCACCCGGCTCTCGCCGCGCACCACCACGACCGACTCACCCCCGGGCAGCCGACCGACCTGCTCGATCACCCCGAGCGTGCCCACCGCCGGGTATTGCCCGTCGTCACGCGGAACAAGCAGCACCCGCGCCTTGCTCTCACTACGGATGCCGGGTCCGGCGGACCGCCCCGCGGCGGCCCGCGCGGCATCCACGGCGGCACGGGTCTCCGCGTCGTCGAGTTCGAGCGGGACCACCATGCCGGGGAGGACGACCACGTCGTCCAGCGGAAGAACCGGCAGGGTCAGTGTCCCGATGGTCTCGCTCATGTCATGCCCCTCAGGTAGCCACAGTCGAAAAAGTTGCGCTGCACTGACTCAAGAAACAAGAGCCCCTCTTTGTTCCCCCACCCTTCCGATCCCTGTTCGCCCACAGCGAAGCGCTTCGGCCGGCAGGCGGGGGCGGGGGTCGGGCGTCGGGGGCGGCAGGTCGGGGGCCGGGAGATCGGGGGCAGGACGTCGGCAGGTCGGGGGGCGACGGGCTCGTGATGTCGAGGACGGGGTGACGTTGAGGGCGGGATACCGCCAGACCCGGGGCGGCGGGGGCGGTTGTACTGGGACTCCCCGTTGTCGGGGATCCCCTCCCCCGCCCTGCCGAAAGGGACGTCATGTCCGTCATTGCCGGAGCCGACTCGCACACCGCCGACGCACCCGGATCGGACGCGGGGCAGCCGCGCCGGTACTGGCCGGGCGTGGTGTGTCTGTCGGTCGGGATCTTCGCGATCGTGACGAGCGAGATTCTGCCGATCGGGTTGTTGACGCCGATCGGGGACGACTTCGGCGTCTCGGATGGCACTGCCGGGTGGTTGATGGTCGTACCGGGCCTGTTGGCGGCGGTCTGCGCGCCGGTGGTGACGGTGTGCACCGGGCGGCTGGATCGGCGCACGATGTTGGTCGCGCTGATCGTGTTGTTGGCGGCGGCGAACTTCCTCGCGGCCGTCGCGCCCGCGTTCTGGGTGGTGTTGGTGGCGCGGGCGCTGGTGGGGGTCACCATCGGCGGGTTCTGGTCGATCGGGGCCGGACTGGCGCCTCGGTTGGTGCGTGCGCAGCGGGTGGGTACGGCAACCGCCGTGATTTTCGCGGCCGTTCCGGCCGGCTCCGTGCTGGGTCTGCCCGCCGGTACACAGCTCGGCGAACACATCGGCTGGCGCGCCTCGTTCGTGGTCATGGGCGTGCTCGCGCTGGGCGTGGCGATCGCGCTCGCCGTGCTGTTGCCGCCGCTGCCCGCGCTCGAGGTGACCCGGGCCCGGGTGTTGCGCGATCTGCTGCGCGGCACCGGCATCCGGATCGGCCTCGCCGCGACCTGCCTGATCGTGATCGCGCACTTCGGCGCCTACACGTACGTGACGCCGTTCCTGGAGCAGGTCACCCGGGTGGACCGGGGGCTGATCGGCGTCTACCTGTTGACCTTCGGCGTGGCCGGCATCGTCGGCAACTTCGTCGCGGGCGTGACGATGGTCCGCGACCTGCGCGCGACGTTCCTCACGAGCGCGGCGCTGATCGCCGTCGCCACGCTGCTGTTCCCCCTCCTCGGCCGCCGGGACGCGGGCGCGATCGGCCTGCTCGTGGTGTGGGGCCTGGCGTACGGCGCCGTCCCGGCCTGCTCGCAGACCTGGTTCGCCCGCTCCGCGCCGCACGCCCAGGAGGCCGCCACGGTCGTGTTCACGTCGTCGTTCCAGCTCACCCTGGCAACCGGCGCGCTCGCCGGCGGCGCCGTCGTCGACGCCTCCTCCCCCTCGACGGTCATGGTGTGCGCCGGTGCCGTGGCCCTGGCCACGATCGCCGTCCTGACCGCCCTCGGCGGCCCGGACGAGGCGTCCCCGACGGCTACGGACGCGAAGCGCGCTTGAACGATTCCCCCTCGGCACCGGCAACCCCCGGGCCGGGTCCGGGTGACGACTCGGGAAGAGAAGTGCGGATCCGGGCTTGACCTGAAGTTAACTTCAACTTCTAACGTCTTCACCAGGCGCTCGGACGGCAACGATTCCGGGCCCGCACAGGACTCGTTCGCACTTCTCTTCATCTCCTTGGGGGATCCCATGAGCACCGACACGCAGACCACCACCACTCCGAAGACCTTCCGGCTGGCCGTCATCGTCGGGAGCACCCGCGAGGGTCGCTTCGCTCCGGTCGTGTCCACCTGGTTCGCCGGCAAGGCCGAGCAGCACGGGGACTTCGAGGTGGACATCATCGACCTGGCGCACGACCGGCTGCCGGACGTGTGGGCCCCGATGGGCAGCGAACCCGCCGCCGTGGTCACCGCGGTCGGTGCCCGGCTCGACGCCGCCGACGCGTTCGTGGTGGTCACGCCCGAGTACAACCACAGCTTCCCGGCCGGGTTGAAGAACATGATCGACCTGTTCCGCGGCGAGTGGCAGGGCAAGCCGGTCGGCTTCGTGTCCTACGGCGGCATCTCCGGCGGCCTGCGCGCCGTCGAGCAACTGCGCCTGGTCTTCGCGGAGCAGCACATGGTCACCACCCGGGACGGGCTGGCGTTCCCGATGGCCTGGGAGAAGTTCGACGCGGACGGGCAGCCGGTCGACGTCGCGGGCACCGACGCCGCGGCCAAGGTGATGCTCGATCAGCTCGCGTGGTGGACCGACGCCTCCCGGTCGATGCGCGCGCGCCGCCCGTACGGCGTCTGAGAACCGTCCGGGAAGCCGCCGCCATTCCTCCGCCGAACGCCAGGAGCCCGTGATGGCAACGACCACCGCCCCGACCGCGAGTGCGCCCGCGGCCGACGTCCCCACCCCTTCCCGAAGCATCGCGGCGATCGCCCTCGTGGTCGTCCTCGGCTCGGTGATGTCCGTACTCGACGTCACCGTCGTCAACGTCGCGCTCAACCACCTCGCGCAGGACTTCGACGCCCCGCTCGCCACCATCCAATGGGTGGCGACGGGATACACACTGGCCCTGGCCACGGTCATCCCGGTGGCCGCGTGGGCGATGGGCCGGTTCGGCACCAAACGCCTGTACATGTTCTCGATCGGCACCTTCGCGGCCGGATCCGTGCTGGCCGGACTGGCCTGGTCGGCCGAATCGCTGATCGCCTTCCGGGTCCTCCAGGGGCTCGGCGGCGGCCTGATCATGCCGGTCGGGATGACCATCCTGGCCCGGGCCTCGGATCCCGCCCGGATGGGCCGCACGATGGCCATCCTGGGCATCCCGGTCCTGATCGGCCCGCTCGCCGGCCCGATCCTGGGCGGCTGGCTCGTGGACGACGTGTCCTGGCGCTGGATCTTCTTCATCAACGTGCCGATCGGCGCGATCGCCCTGGGGCTGGCCGCCAGGGTCTTCCCGCGGGACACCCCGCAGCCGACCAAACCGCTGGACGTGCCCGGGCTGCTGATGCTCTCCCCCGGTCTGGCGCTACTCATCTACGGCCTGGCCACCGGCGGCGACAAGGGCGACTTCGGCTCCACCGGGGCGCTGGTGCCCGCCGTGCTCGGCGCGCTCCTGGTGGTCGGCTTCGTGGTCCGGGCCCTGCGGATCGAACACGCGCTGATCGACCTGCGATTGTTCCGCAGCCGCCCGTTCGTGGCCGCCGCGGGCACCATGGTGCTGTTCGTCTGCGCGTACTTCGGCTCGATGATGCTGGCCCCGCTGTACTACCAACTGGTGCGCGGCGAGAGCGCCACCGCCTCCGGCCTGTTGGGCGCACCGCAGGCGCTGGCCACCGCGCTGTCGATGCAGGTCGCCAGCAGGCTCAGCGACCGGGTCGCGCCGGGACGGATCGTGCTGGTCGGGATCGTGGTCGCCGCCTCCGGGTTCCTCGCCTTCACCACGCAGGTCGCCGCGGACACCCCCTACTGGGTGCTGATGTCCTGCCTGTCGGTGATGGGCGTCGGGGTCGGCATGACACTGATGCCGACCACCGCCTCCGCGCTGCGCGCCATGTCGCACGAGCAGGTCGCGGTCGCCGGTACCACCTTGACCATCATCCAGCAGGTCTCGGCCGCGGTCGGCGGGGCGCTGATGTCGGTGCTGCTGGCCGGCGCGATGCGGGACGGCCTGCCGGCCGGGCAGGGGGCCGGTGGGCTCGGCGAGTTGCACTCGTTGTCGCCGGCGGTGGTCACCGAGATCGGGCCGCGGTTGGCGGACGCCTTCCAGGGGACGTACTGGTGGGCCGTGAGCTTCATGGCACTGGCGTTCCTGCCGGCGCTGCTGATGAGCCGGCGCACACCCGCGGCGCACGTCGAGGCGAGGTAGGTCCGCCGCTTCGCCGGCCGCCGACGCACCATGGGCCCCTGCCGGGGCGGGACATCATCGAACGCCGGACGGGCTGCGACCAGCCCGTCCGGCGTTCGATGGCGTCCGGCCTACACCTCGTCGTCGCGTCGTTTCGTCATCGTGTCCGGGCCCTTGAAGGTGCCTTCCCTGGTGCCGTCCCGTTCGGCCTTCCACTCGGCGGAGGCCGGGTCGCCGGAGACCTCGTCCGCCGCGGGCGACCCCGCCTCCGGGACCTCCGCCTCGCGGACCATGCCGACGATCCGACGGCCCGTCAGGCCGAGGCTGACCAGGCTCAGTCCGTCGAAGAGCAGGGCCAGCGAGATGAACGTACCGATCGCGTAGCGGCTGCTGCTCGGCCATTCGGCCAGCACCAGCAGGCCCAGGACCAGGTCGACCACGCCGACCAGGACGGTCCAGATCATCTTGGCGGACATGCTCGCGACGCCGCCCACGATCCGGAACATGCCCGCGCCCAGCAACAACAGGGCCACGAACAGGGTGAGCGCCTCGGCCGCCACCTCGGGCCGGCGCAACAACACCACGCCCGCCGCGATGTTGAGCGCGGAGACCGCGACCACGAGCCAGAACGCGTTCTCCTTGCGCGCCTGGATGGCCTGGACGAACCCGACCACGCCGCCGATCAGCAGCAACCAGCCGAACAACACCATCGTGGTCAGTGTGGCCACGCCCGTGTAGACCAGACCGACGATCCCGCCGAGCACCAACACCGTGCCGAGCACGACCAGCAGGCCGAACCCGAATCCCTTGCCGCTGCGCCGATGCCGCCCCGCGCCGGACTCGGCGGTCGGTCCCGTGACGCCGTTCGTGCTGTCCATGGGTGCCGCTCCTCGGATCTGCCACGCCCGCAAAGTCGCGTGCGTGTTACGCCTTCCCATTGGAAAGCGACATATCCGCACGATCAGCTATCCGCATGACCGAGCGCGGCGAACGAGGTCAGCGCCGCGTTCCCGGCGGCAACGACGGCGGCAGCGCGGACCGCACCGGGGACAGCGCGGGCGCGAGCGCCGGCCGCGCCGCGGGCATCGGCGTCGCCGCCGACACCGCGACCCCGCGCACCGCCGGGCCCGGACGATCGGCCAGACCCAAAAAGTGCCGGCGCAGGCGGTACTTCTCCACCCGCCCGTTCGGCGTCCGCGGCATGCGCGCGACGATCCGCACGTGCTCCGGCCGCATGTACGCGGGCAACGACTGCGCGCACCACGCGCGTAGCTCGTCCGGGTCGAGCGGACGACCCGGCTCGGGCTCGGCGTACAGGACCACCTCGTCCTCGTCGTCCCGGTCGGCGGGCACCCCGAACACCGCGCCCACCGCGATGTCGGGATGCTGGTTGACCAGGTCCTCGATGTGGTAGGCCGACACGTTCTCGCCGCGGATCCGGATCCGGTCCACGACCCGGTCGACGAAGTGCAGCAGCCCGTCCTCCTCGTCGAGCACCGCCGCGTCGCCGGTGTGGAACCACAGGTTGCGGGTGGCCTCCGCGATGCTCAGCGGATCGTCCACGTACTCCTGCACCAACAGGCCCGGCAGATGCGGGCGGACCGCGAGGTGGCCGACCACGCCGCGCGGCACCGGACGGTCGTGCTCGTCCAGGATCGCCACCCGAGCGAACGGCAACGGCGCGCCCAGACAACCCTTGCGCACGATCCGCGCCCCGTCGACCACCGGTACGCCCAACCGGGAGCACACCTTCGCGACCGCCGCCGGCGCCAGCCCGCGCCGCAGCGGCGCCGGGGTGACCTCGCTCGGGTCGAGCCCGACCAGGACGGCCGCGATCGGCAGGCCCGTCTCGACCTGCCCGTAGCCGGCCACCACGGTGTCGATCCCGAACCGGCGCGCGAACGCGTGGTGGGTCGGCGGCAGCGGCTGCATCAGCACCGTGCTCAGCGGGTTGTTCCGCTCGCCGCGCCGCTCCGGCGCGCCCGCGAGCCAGCCCACCATCGTCTCGGTCAACACCGCGCCGGTGGCCCCCGCCGAGGCCACGCGCCGCCAGAAGTCGACCGGATGGAACCGGTCCCACAGCGACACGCCCGCGCCCGCCCACGCGGCCCGGGCCAGTCCCGCGAACGCGCCCTGGACCGAATGCAGCGGCAGGTCCACGTGCACCACGTCCTCCGGCGTGGTGAGCCGGCGCAGCAGCAGCGTGTACGAGGCCAGCCAACGGTGCGCCAGCAGGGCGGCCTTGGGCCGCCCGGTCACCCCTGCGGTGTGCACGATCATCCCGATGTCGCCCGGGTCGATCGTCACCGCCGGCGGCACCGCGCGGGCCAGGAAGTTGGCGTAGGCGATCTCGGGGTAGCCGTGCGGCGGCCTGGGGCCCACCGCGTCGTGCACGGTCAGCCTCGGCAGCCGGTTCAGATGCGGCCGCACCGTCTCCAGCGTGTGCACCAGCGCGCGTTCGGTGACCACCAGCAGCGGCTGGGTGGCCTCCAGTTGCTCGACCAGCAGATCGCCGATCGCGTCCGCGTCCAGCGGGCAGTACACCGCGCCGGCCTTCCAGATGCCGAACATCCACAGCGCGGCGGCGTACGCGCTGCGGCAGTGCACCGCCACCCGGTCGCCGCGCCGGATGCCCGCCCGGGCCAGGTTGCCGGCGATCGTGTCGGTGGCCCGCTTGGCCTCGGCGTAGCTCAGGTCCAGGCCGTGTTCGCCGTAGTGGATGAAGACCCGCATCGGGGTGCGCACCGACCACTTGTCCAGTGCTTCGGTGACCGACTCCCCGTCCGCGGCGAGTTCGGCGGCGAGACCCGCCTCGAGTTCTTCGGCGGTCATGACTGGTACAGCACCCCCTGCGACGCGCGGCATCCCGGAAGGTCCCGGCTGAAGTCCGTGCGGGTAGCTCGATCACACGGGGAGACGAACATATCGCCTGAGTGCATCGCTTGGGGGCCCGGGCGCGGGCTTCCTACCGGTGAGTTCAGCGCCTAGCATCCAGGTGGCCCGGTTGTCGACGGTGCGTCGGTGTCGATGAACAGGGCGTCATGACGACGGACGGAGGCACCGGTTGTGGGAGAGCGGGACGGCGTGAGCGACCGAGAACCGGACGACCCTGCCGGCGGCGGACCGGATGCCGGTGCCGTCGACGCGGCCCAGGTGCGGCGCAGAGTGGCCGAACTGGTCGCGGCACACGATCCGACCACGATGCCCTCGGCCGAGTTCCTGGGCCATCGCTTCGACGCGGGCCTGGCCTGGGTGCACTTCCCGATCGGCTGCGGCGGCCTGGGTGCCTCGCGGGCGTTGCAGCAGGTGCTCGAGAGCGCGTTGACCGCGGCGGGCGCGAAGGCGGCCGGTGGGTACCGCAATCCGATCGGCCTGGGGATGGGCGCGCCCACCATCGTCGCGCACGCGGGCCCGGAGTTGCGGGCCCGGTTGTTGCGCCCGCTGTGGACCGGCGAGGAGATCTGGTGCCAGCTCTTCAGCGAACCCGGCGCGGGCTCGGACCTGGCGGGTCTGGCCACCCGGGCGGTGCGCGAGGGTGACGGCGACTGGATCGTCAACGGTCAGAAGGTGTGGACCTCGCTCGCGCACAAGGCGCGCTGGGCGATGCTGCTCGCCCGGACCGATCCGGACCTGCCCAAGCATCAGGGATTGACCTACTTCTTCCTGGACATGACGTCGCCGGGGGTCGAGGTGCGTCCGCTGCGCCAGGCCACCGGGCAGGCCGAGTTCAACGAGGTGTTCCTGACCGACGTGCGGATCCCGGACGCGCACCGGGCGGGCGAGGTGGGCCAGGGCTGGACGGTGTCGAACACGACGCTGATGAACGAGCGGGTGGCCATCGGCGGCGCGGCGGCCCCGCGCGAGGCGGACGCGATCGGCGCGGTCGCGCGGATGTGGCGGGATCGGCCGGAGCTGCGTACGCCCGGGCTGCACGACCGGCTGCTGCGGGCCTGGGTGGAGTGCGAGGTGGCCCGGCTGGGCAACGAGCGCATCCGCCAGCAGTTGGCGGCCGGCGCGCCCGGTCCCGAGGGGTCGGCGGCCAAGATCGCCTACGCCCGGCTGAACCAGGACGTGACCCGGTTGTGGCTGGAGCTGACCGGCGAGGAGGGGCTCGGCTACGACGACTGGGCGATGCGCCGCAGCGAGCTGGGCCAGGCCACGCTCGGTGCGCGCGCGCCGGGCTACTACTACCTGCGGGCCAAGGGCAATTCGATCGAGGGCGGCACGTCCGAGGTGCTGCGCAACGTGATCGCCGACCGGATCCTGGACCTGCCGCGCGAGCCGCGGACGGACACCAGGGTGCCGTGGAAGGAGATGCCCCGGTGAGCGAGTCCGGCATGCCGTCGCTGCTGTACGGCGAGGTCGAGGAGGATCTGCGCGCGACGTTGCGCGAGTTGTTGCGGGATCGCTGCGGGTGGCACGACGTGCTGGCGCGGATCGACACCGACGAGGCGTACGACGACGGGCTGTGGAAGGCGGTCGCGGCCGAGCTGGGCCTGGCCGGGCTGTTGATCCCGGAGGAGTTCGGCGGGGCCGGCGCGGGGCCTCGGGAGGTCGCGGTGGCGCTGGAGGAGCTGGGGCGCGCGGTGGCGCCGGTGCCGTTCCTGGCCAGCGCGGTGCTGGCCGGCTCGGCGCTGCTGGCCTGTCCGGCCGGCGATGCGCGCGACGGCGCGCTGCGCGTGCTCGCGGACGGCACCCGCACCGGCACGCTCGCGGTGACCGCGAGCACCTGGCCGGGGGCCGCCTTCCCGCTGTCGGTGACCGGTGCGCCGGACGGGCCGGGGTTGTCGCTGACCGGTGCGGTGACCGGGGTGTTGGCCGCGGATCGGGCCGAGTTGTTGGTGGTCCCGGTGATCGTGGCCGGCGAGCCGCACCTGGCCCTGGTGGCGGGCGACGCGGCGAACCTGACCCGGCGCGCGGTGACCTCGCTGGACGCGACCCGCCCGGTGGGCGAGTTGACGTTGGATCAGGTGCACGGCCGGGTGCTGGCCGGGCCCGAGCACGCCGAGGCGGCGTTCGGGCACGCGCTGCGGTACGGCGCGGCGCTGCTGGCGTCGGAGCAACTGGGGGTGGCCGAGCAGGCGTTGGCCGAGGCGGTGGCGTACCTGAAGGTGCGGCACCAGTTCGGCCGGCCGATCGGCTCCTTCCAGGCGTTGCGGCACCGCGCGGCCGATCTGTGGTCGGACATCGCCGCCGCCCGGGCCGCGGCGCGCTACGCGGCGGCGTGTCTGGCCGAGGACTCGGCGGACGCGGCGGTGGCCACCGCACTGGCCCAGGCGTACTGCGGCGACGTGGCGGTGCGCGCCGCGGAGGAGTGTGTGCAGATGCACGGCGGGATCGGCTTCACCTGGGAGCACCCGGCGCACCTGTACCTCAAGCGGGCGATGGCGTCCTCGCTGCTGCTGGGCACCTCGGACCGGCATCGGGCCACGTTGGGCACGCTGGTGGACCTGCCGCCCGCGATCTGAACGGGCGTCGACGCGGCTGTGGCCGGCCTCCGTGCGGAGGCCGGCCACAGCCGGGTCACGAGCGCGCTGTGCGAAACGGGCACGCCTAGCTGCGCAACATCAGGATGATCATCACGACCGCGACCGTCATCAGCACGGCCCACACCACCGTGACCAGCCGGAGGCGCTTTCCGTCCCGGGCGGGGGTGTCGGTCGGACCGGGGTCCGCCGGTTGCGGGTTGTCGCTCATGTCCTCGCTGCCCTCCACGGGTGCTGCGCGCGGCGTCCGTCCCGTTCAGGATGACACCGCGCGCGGCCCGTTGAGGAGTCCTCCCCCGAATGTCGCTCAGTGCCCCGCAGGGGTGGCGGGCAGCACCGCCGTGGCGTCCGTGCCCGGCCCGGCGACCGCCGGGGCGGCCTGCGGCGTCTGCTGGGCGGCGATCAGCCGGGCCAGCCAGAACCGCAGATACGTGGACAACGAATAGCGGATGAAGAGGGCGAACCCGAGGAGCGAGACCGGGATCGCCGCGAGACCCAACGTGATCGCGTCGTTCTGGGTCAGGATCAGCGTCGTGCCGTGCGACATGAAGTAGGCGCCGATGCCCATGCCGATCCCGAGCACCATGAGACCGACGCCCAGCCACATCAACTGGGTGTCGAGCATGGTCTTGGGCGCGCGCAGTTTGAGGGCACCGACGTCGGCGGTGAACTGCCGGGTCCGATCCTGAGTGGCCGCCGGGATCGCCGCGTGGCGCGGGGCGAACGCCGGTGGTGGTCCGGCCGTCGGCACCCCCTGCGGAACCGTCGGCGGCTCGCCGCCGGGCCTCGCGGGTGCGGGGTGCCCGTCGGCGTTCACGCTGTTCATACTCATAAAGTGCTCACCTCGTGGGTCGCCGTGAGGTTGGTACGTACCCGACGGCCATGTGCGATCAGCCGCCCAGGTACGCGCTGTGCAGGTCGCCGGCGATCTCGTCCGGGGTGCCGACCTGAAGGATCCGGCCACCGCTCATGACCGCGGCGAGGTCGGCGACGGCCAGGGCCGTGCGCGCGAACTGCTCGACCAGGAGCACGGTGACACCGGTCTCGGCGATCTTGCCGACCACGTCGTACAACTGATCGACGACGAGGGGCGCGAGGCCCATCGAGAGCTCGTCGAGCAGGATGATGGCCGGGTTGGTGGCGATCGCCCGGGCGACGGCCAGCATCTGCTGTTCGCCGCCCGACATCGTGCCCGCGGCCTGCGTCCGGCGCTCCTTGAGGCGGGGGAAGATCGGGAAGACCTTCTCCTCGATCTCCTTGCGGGAGACCCCCCGGTAGGTCGCCATCCACAGGTTCTCGGACACGGTGAGATTGGGGAAGACGCCGCGGCCTTCCGGGATGCTGCACAGGCCGATCCGGGCCAGGTCCACCGGCGCCGCCCCGGTGACGCACCGCCCGGCGAGGTGGATGTCCCCGCCGGTGGGCTCGTGCAGCCCGGTGATCACCTTGAGCATCGTGGTCTTGCCGGCGCCGTTGGGCCCCAGGACCGCCATCACCTTGCCGGTGGGCACCGCGAGGTCCACCTTGTGCAGCACCTCGACCTGCTCGTACGCGGCGCTGATGCCGCGCAGTTCGAGCAGTGGCGGGATGCCGCGCGGGCCGGCCGGCGGCGCGTCGGCCACGTTCAGCGTCATACGGTCTCCTGCAGGACTTCGGCGGCCTCCGCGGCGTCGGCGGTGCCCAGGTATGCCGCCTGTACGGCGGTGTTGGCGCGGATCTCGTCGCACGTACCGTTGGCGATTTTTTTGCCGAAGTCAAGCACGTGCAGTTCGTCGCAGGTGTTCATCACCAGATCCATGTCGTGCTCGACCAGGAGCACCGCGACCCCGTCGTCGGCGATCTCGCGCAACAACTGTCCGAAGCCCCGGGTCTCCTCGTCGTCCTGGCCGGAGGCGGGCTCGTCCAGGAGCAGGATCTTGGGCCGGGACGCCAGCGAACGCGCGAGCTCGACCACGCGGCCCTGTCCGGTGGGCAGTTGGTCGGCGCGTATATGCGCGATCTCGGTCAGGTTCAGGCGGTGCAGCAGGCGCGCGGAGGTGTCCTGCGGGGTCTCCTTGGTGCCCCGGTGCAGCCGGCGGTACTGCGCGGCGGCGACCTGGATGTTCTCCCGGACCGTCAACGAGCCGAACAGCTCCAGGCGTTGGAAGGTACGGGCCATGCCCAGGCGGGCCCGGCGATAGGGCGCGAGCTTGCTGACGTCGCGCCCGTCCATCCTGACCCGGCCCGACGACGGCGGTTGGAGACCGGTGATCACGTTGAAGATCGTGGTCTTGCCCGCGCCGTTGGGTCCGATCAGGCCGGTGACCTTGCCCTCGTGGGCCCAGATGTTGACGTTGTTCAGGGCGGTGTGGCCGCCGAAGCGGACCGTGACGCCCTCGACCTCAAGCCCCATGACGCGCTCCAGGCAGGGTGGGTGACGGTGTGTCGGCCATCGCGACCGTCGGCAGCGAGGGCATCGCGATCAGCTTGTCCAGGGCCTCGATGTCGGCGGCCGCGAACCGGGCGCCGTTCAGGCCCAGCCCCTCGGGCTGCTCGGACAGGCCCGGCGGCAGCTCCTGTTCGGTGCGCGGTGCCTTGAGCATCAGTTCGGCCTTGACCGCGGCGGGGATGCCGATCACCGCGAGCAGGATCCCGATGACGAAGACCCAGTTCCCGATCACGTCGGTGAACCGCAGTACGACCAGCGCCAGTTGCGCCGCCGCGCTGGCGGCCAGGATGACCGGCCGGCGCAGTGCGGGCTCCCATTCCGGGCGAATCTTGGCGGCGATGAAGCCGTTCGGGTTCTTGCCCAGCGCGATGCCGTTGAGGCCGATCAGGATGGTGGTGAGCTGGGCGTAGTCGGGGAAGAGGTTGGTCATCAGCGGGGTGCCCAGGAAGATGCCCGCGAACAGCGCCGCGCCCGGCGAGGTCAGACCGGCGATCACCATCAGCATCAGCACCGAAAGCCCGGCGGTGAAGTCGAAGTTGACCGGCGACAGGGTGCCCAGCGCGCCGCCCATGATGCCGCCACCGACGCCCGCCATCGCGGCGGACAGGCCGAAGACGGTGAGCGTGGTCAGCTTGTGGTTCATCCCGATCGTCGCGCACGCCGCCGGGCTGTCCTTCATCGCCAGCAGCCTGCGGCCGAACTCGCCGCGCCGGATCCACACCACCACCAGCGAGGACAGCGCGAAGAAGACCGCGCCGAAGATGAAGTAGGCCCGGTCGGAGGAGATGTCGATGCCCGGCCAGTCGAAGCGCTCGAAGTTGAGCGTGCCGCTGTTGAACAGGTCGATCTTCGTGTCGCCCCAGGTGAACGCGGGCAGTTGGAAGATCCAGCGGTCCAGCATGACCGCGAACGCGGCGGTGGCCAGGGCCAGGTAGATCCCGGACAGGCGCAGTGCGGGCAGCGCGACCAGTACGCCGATGCCCGCGCAGATCAGCGCGGCCCACAGCAGGCCCAGCGGGTTGCCGCCGGAGCCCAGGTGCGACACGCAGATCGCGCCGATGCCCGCGAAGCCCAGTTGGGCCAGCGACATCTTCCCGGCGTAGCCGACCAGCGGAATCACCGACAGGCCGATGATCGCGAAGCCCCACATCTTGGTGCTGGCGAACAGGTCGGCGGCACCGAGGGTGTTGGCGGCGACCACCGCGCCCGCGATCACCAGGCCGGCGAAGACGAGCGAGCCGGTCCAGGTCGGGCGGTGCGCGATCTCGCGGGTGCGGGAGGAGGCGTGGCCGCGCAGCCGGGAGGTGGGCAGCAGCAGGATCGCCACGAACAGCACCAGCACCGGCATCGAGTCGGTGAGGCCGGACAGGTAGGGGCCCGCGGTGGGGAACCTGGTCTCGGTGAGGTAGCCCTTGCCGTACTCGGTGACCAACCCGATGATCATCGCGCCGACGAAGGTCCACGGCAGGCTCTTGAGCCGGCCGATCACCGCCGCGGCGTAGGCGTTGACGATCAACAGGGTCAGCGGCAGCGCGGCGAAGGAGAGCTTGGGCGCGATCAGGATGCCGGCGACCGCGGCCAGCATGGTGCCGGTCGCCCAGGCCAGCATGCCGGGCACCTCGGGGCGCGAGCCGTTGAGCACCGCGAGGTTGCGGTCGTCGACGGTGGCGCGCATGGCCACGCCCGCGCGGGTCGAGCGCAGCAACACCCACAGGCCGATCGCCACGATCAGCGCCACGGCCAGGGTGATCAGGTCGTGGTAGGACACGCGCGTGCCGCCGATGTCCACGGACTCGCCGGGGAAGAAGTTGACCACGTTGCGCGGGGTCTGCGGATCCCAGATCCACATCACCGCGGCGAGCAGGCTCAGCAGCACCGCGACGGTGACCATCAGGCGCGTCGTCTCCGACGTACCCTCCAGCCGTCGCATGATGGCGAAGTGCAGGAAGACCCCGAACGCGGGGGCCAGGATGCCCAGCACCACGACGATGGACAGCCATACCGGCCAGCCCCAGTCGAAGTGCAACTGCCAGTAGGTGAAGGCGGCGAGCGCGCCGGTGACACCGTGGGCGAAGTTGAAGATGCCCGTGGTGGTGTAGGTCAGGGTCAGGCCGCCGGCGGTGATGGCATAGATGCCGCCGGTGACCAGGCCGCTGATGGTGAGGATGATGAACTCGTGCACGCGCCCTCCGTTCGGGCCGGGCCGTGTCGCGGGGCGATCGGTCTCGGAGACTGGTGCGGCACGGCTCCTGACAGGTCGTCAGGGCCGCTGGGCCGCCCTCCCGCCCGGTGCGGGGCGAGAGGGCGACGGGTGTCGCTGGGTCGGACCGACCGGAGTGAGCGGCCGACGGGTGCAGCGGTGGTGCGGGTCGTGCGGTTGCCTGGTGGTGCGGTGTCGCGGGTGGCGCGGTGTCGCTCGGGTGTGCGGGCGACTCAGGCGTTCTCCTCCGGCGGCGCGGCCGGCGGCGGCTCGCCCGAGTCGGCGGGCGGCGGGCTGCCCCCACCGGAAGTCTCCGCGGGTGGCGGCGTACCGGCTCCCGGAGTGGTCGGCGGCGTCGAGGCCGGCGGCGCGCTCGGCGCACCTGGCGCGACCGCCACCACGTTGGCCGGGTCGCAGTTGAAGAACTCGGCCTTGTTCGGCTTGGTCAGCGCGGCGTCGTACTCGAAGCCCTTGGCGGTCGCCTTGACCATGGTGAAGCAGTCGGCGGCGCGCACGTCCTTGGTCTCCACGATCGGACCGGGCGCGAACAGGCCGCCCGCGTCCCAGTTGGCGCGCTTGCCCTTGGCGAGCACGCACTCCGTGGTGAGCTCCGTACCGCACTCCTTGACCGCGCTC
This sequence comes from Embleya sp. NPDC025285, assembly GCF_055558835.1. Classification (NCBI taxonomy): domain Bacteria; kingdom Bacillati; phylum Actinomycetota; class Actinomycetes; order Kitasatosporales; family Streptomycetaceae; genus Embleya; species Embleya sp. NPDC025285. The sequence continues at coordinate 55,208 of NZ_JBVHLU010000046.1, read as the reverse complement.
GCCCACAGCAGCCAGGAGTTGATCCCGGACATGTGGAAGAACTCCAGGTCCTTGCTCGGCTCGGCCAGGTGCAGGATCTCCAGCGCCTTCTGCACGGCCGGGTTCTTGTCGCCGAGCGACTGCGGCACGAACGTCGGGTAGATGTAGGTGTCGGGGATCTTGGAGTTCTTGGCGGCGGCGAGGGTGTAGCGGTTGTAGGCCGAGGCGTCGCTGACGATGACCTTGGGGTGCCAGTTCATCGCGTCCATCTCGCGGAACATCGACGACGAGTCCACCGCGAGCCACGTGGTGATCAGCATCTCGACCCCGGCGTTCTTCATCTTCTCCAGCGTCGTGCGCCCGGGGGGCGGCATGACGGGGACGTCCTCCTTGTAGACGATCGTGCCGCCGGCCGCCTCCACACCCGCCTTGTAGCGGGCCATCGAGGGCCGCAGCGAGGCCATGTTCTGGCCGAGCAGGCCGACCTTGGCCTTGACCTCGGGGTGCGCGGCGAAGACCGCCTTGTACGCGCCCACGACCGTGGTGGACACCGGCAGGCCGACCGCGAGGTCCTGGAGGTCGGCCTTGGCCGATTCCTCGCCGACCACGTAGGCCGGGAAGGCGCCGAGCTTGCACCCGGTACGCGCCTTGACGCCGTCGTTGTCGAACGGGTTGCCGCCGCCGACCACCATGAAGTCGCTCTGGCAGGCCGCCGTCATCACGGTGCCGACGTTGCTGAGCGCGGCGTCGCGCTGGGTCAGCTTGATCGTGCGGCCGTTGATCCCGCCGAGGCCGTTGCACCACTTGGTGAAGCCGTCGGCCATCTCGAAGAACTCTTTGCCCAGGCCCGGTTGTGCGGGGGCGCCGGGGTCGCCGGTCACGCTGACCGAGATCTGCTTCTCGGTGACGCCTCGGTCGGCCTTCTTGGTGAGCGGCTTGCCGTCGCCCTTGCCGCAGACGTCCTTGAGCGTGCCGAAGTCACCGGGCGCGCCGGTGCCGACGGGAGCCTTCGGGTTCTGGGATCCCGCGGTGCCGGAGCCCCCCGATCCCGGACCCTTGGCCACCGCGTCGTCACCCGAGCGGCTACAGCCGACCGCCAACAGGAGCGGCACGACCAGCAAGCCGGCCGCCGCTCGGCGGCGCGTCCCACGCCGCCCGGCGGAAGTTGATGCCATCAGCCCTCCCGACACTTCGTTTCCGCAGGCCGGGCCGATGTGCCCGGTGCGCTCTCACGTACTTCTCCTGCGCTGTGCTCGCGTCGTTCTCGTCTTGTGCTTGCCCTGCCCCGGGCTCCGCCTGCGAGGCGTCCCTGCGACTGGATCTGACATGCCATCAGTCAATGGGCCATGAAGCAATGGCCGGGACCTTAACGGGGTGTCCTACAGGGTGCAAGAGTCACCGAACCGGCGAAAACCGCTGGCCGGCAGCCCATGCCCGGCCCTGTGCGAGGTGGGGCGCAGCACTGCACACGTGTCACCGTTCGGCCCCTCGGGATCGGACTTCCCCGGCTTCGTGATGGCACTGTTATGAGGTGCTCGCGATCCGCCGCACACGGCATGTGAAGGCGCCCGGGAGGCGAGAAGGCGACACGGCGACACCCGTTCTCCATAAAGCGACAAGGAGTCAGTGAACCGATGTACACGATCGATCCGACCACCGACGCACACGAGATCGAACGCGTCCCGGCGGCGGACGGCGAACTCGTCCTGCGGCAAGTGGGCGAGCACTACGAGATCATCAGCAACGGCTGCTTCCTGATGGACACGCGCGCGGGCGCGTCGGAGCGGCTGCTGGTACGCACGGCGTTGGACGCGCTGGAGGGGGTCGAAGCGCGCGGCGCGCTCGCCACTCCCGAGGCACCCGACGCACCCGAGACGCTCGGCGTCGCCGGAGGGCTGCGAATCCTGGTCGGCGGACTGGGTGTCGGATTCACCCTGCGCGAGGCACTGACCGATCCCCGGGTCGAGCAGGTGACCGTGGTCGAACGTGAACCCGCCGTGGTGCGGTGGGGTCGAGGGCCGCTCGCCCCCTTCTCGGGGCACGCGCTGGCGGATTCGCGGGTGAGGGTGATCACATCGGATCTGGTGGCCTGGGTGCGCTCCCCTTCCATCGCGCCCGCCGACGGGGTGTCGGAGCGGGCGGACCGCGAGGCGGCGGCCCGGTCGGGCAAGGGGTCGGACGAGCGCCCCCACATGTCGCGCGAGGGGTCGGACGAGCGCTTTCACGCGTTGTGCCTGGACATCGACAACGGGCCGGATTGGACGGTCACCGACGGCAACGCGTCGCTGTACGACGACGCGGGACTGGCCGCGCTGCGGGCCAGGTTGTTGCCGGGCGGAGTGCTGACGGTGTGGAGCGCGACCGCGAGTCCGGCCTTCGCGGACCGACTGCGGGCCCGGTTCGCACAGGTGACCGTGCATCAGGTGCCGGTGCCGCGCGGGGAACCGGACGTGGTGTTCGTGGCACGGGGGTAGCCGGCCGGCCGCGGCGCGGGTCGGCCGCGACCGGGACTCGGGCGCTTCGTACGCACCGACCCGGGCGCCCGGTCGGGTCGACCCCGGGCGCCCGGTTCGGACCTCCCGAACAGGTGGTTCGTTGCGCGGAAGATGTAACTGACGCGACGTCAGAGAAACTTGCGTGTGTCATCCAACTGCTGTCAGCATGCGATCGACGGCTGGTGAAAGGGTGGACATGCACGACGACGAGGCGGATTCGCCCGCTCTGCACGATTCGGGGGAACTGCGCGATCGCAGCGAGATCCGGGACGTGGCGCAGACCTACGCACACGGCGCGGATCGCCGCAAGCCCGACCTCGTCGCCTCGATGTTCACCCCCGAGGGCCGCCTGGTGATCCACCGCGACCCCGGATCCACCGAGCCGCCGGCGGTACGCACCGGCCGGGCCGAGATCGCCAAGGCGCTGACGAGCCTGGACCGATACCTGGCCACCACCCACCTGATCGCCAATCAGCTCGTCGCCTTCGAGCCGGGCGGCGATCGGGCGAACGCCGAGACGTACTGCATGGCGCACCACATCTACGAGTCGTGCGGAGTACGCCGCGACCGGGTGATGTCGATCCGCTACCTCGACACGTTCGCGCGCACCGACGAGGGCTGGCGCATCGAGACCCGCACGCTGCACTGCGACTGGGTCGAGGACCGGCCGCTGACGGCATGAGCACGGGCACCAAGGGGGCCGCGCGCACACCGACCAAGCGCCACGGCCCGACGATGATCCTGGTCGCCCTGTCCTTCGCCGCGACCACGATGGCGGTCATGCAGACCGTGGTCTCGCCGATCCTGCCGCAACTACAGAACCGTCTCGGCGTCTCCAGCTCGGCCATCGCGTGGGTGCTCACCGGCAACCTGCTCGCCGCCGCGGTGGCCACCCCGCTGCTGGGCAGGCTCGGAGACCTGCGCGGTCGTAAACGTTTCCTGCTGCTCGCGCTCGCGGCGGTCGCGGTCGGCTCGGTGCTGGCCGCGTGCACCACGTCCTACGTGATGCTGATCGCCGGCCGGGTGCTCCAGGGCATGGGCGGCGGCGTGGTCCCCCTCGCGCTGAGCGTGGTGCGCGACGAGTTCCCCAAGGAGCGCTCGGCGGGCAGCATCGCCACCATCGGCGCCACGATCAGCGTCGGCGCCACGTTCGGCTCGGTGATGACCGGCCTGATCGCCGACCGCTGGGACTACCACCTGCTGTTCTGGCTCTCCGCGCTGGTGGCGGCGCTGTCCATGCTGATGGTGTGGCGGGTGGTGCCGGACACCGCCGAACGGCGCCAGGGGCACGTCGACCTGATCGGCGCGCTGACCCTGTCCGCGTGGCTGGCCGCGCTGCTGGCCGCGGTGAGCATGGGCAGCCGGTCCGGATGGGGCGATCCGCTGGTGCTCGGCGGGCTGATCCTGGCCGCGCTGATGTTCGCCGCGTGGATCGCCTGGGCGCTGCACCACCCCGAACCCCTGGTCGACCTGCGGGTGATGGCCCGCCGGCCGGTACTGCTGGCCAACCTGTCCGGGGTATTCACCGGCATGGCGATGTACGGCTCCTCGCTGCTGTTCCCGCCGTTCATCCAGGCGCCGTCCGCGCTCGGCTACGGCTTCGGCAAGTCGGTGCTGATCGCGGGCCTGATCATGCTCCCGGGCACGATCGGCAACCTGGTGGCGGCGCCGGTGGCGGCCCGGATGACCAATCGGTACGGCCCCAAGCCCGCCCTGGTGCTCGGACCGCTGCTCAGCGGCGCGGCGTTCGCCCTGCTGCTGCCGCTGCACGGGCACTGGTGGGCGTTCTCGATGGTCGGTGTGCTGTTCGGCTTCGGCCTCGGGCTCGCGTTCTCCGCGATGCCCGCGCTGATCAACGACAACGTGCCCGCGGACATGACCGGCGTGGCCAACGGGATGAACGCGGTGCTGCGCACGGTGGGCGGGGCGACCGGTACGGCCGTGCTGGGCGCGATCCTGAGCGCGACCCTGGTCGACTCGGGCACCGCGCGGGCGGCGGGCGTGGCCCAGGCACCGGAGCTGACCGGCTACCTGATCTGCTTCGGCATGCTGGGCACCGGCTGCCTGCTCGCGGCGCTGCTCGCGTGGTCGATCCCGGCCACGCACCGAACCGGGCGGCCGGTTCGGGTGGTTCCCGAGCCCGACCGTGTGCGGGCCGCCCGATAGGGAACACTGCCCGGATGATCGACAACGAACGGGACACGGCCCTGGCCGAGGCCATCGCGCTGCGCGAGGCGGGCTTGGTGGAGGAGGCGCGGGCGCGGCTGGTGCCGCTGGTCGAGCGGTATCCGGGCGACGCGCAGGTCGCCTATCAGGCGGCCTGGGCACACGACGTGCTCGGCCTGGAACGCGAGGCCGTGCCGTTCTACGAATGGGCCCTGATCGGGGACGGGCTGCCGGCCGAGGACCGCCTGGGCGCGTTCCTGGGCCTGGGCAGCACGTACCGCGCGTTCGGCGCGCACGACAAGGCGGTGGCGATCCTGCAACGAGGTCTCACCGAATTCCCCGACGACCCGGGCCTGACCACGTTCCTGGCCATGGCGCTCTACAACGCCGGTGACCCCAAAACCGCGGTCGAATCCCTCCTCCACGTCATCGCCACCACCAGCACCCACCCCCACCTGACCCCCTACCGCAAAGCCCTGACCCTCTACGCAACCGACCTGGACGCCACCCACCCCTGAACAACCCGCCGCCCCAAGCCAACTCCCCCGCAACCCGTCCGGCGCTCGAGGACAAAGCGAGGTCGGGCCCACCCCAGCCCGCCGACCCACCGAGCCAACCCCCCCCAGCCCGTCCGGCGCTTGAGGACAAGGCGGGACCGGGCCGATTCCAGCCCGTCCGGCGCTCGAGGACAACAGCGTCAACAACCCACCAACGCCGACAACGTCGCAGAGCCACCCGGATCCCCAGCGGTAGCCGAAGGCACAAGGACGACCTCGTCCACCCCCGCCGCCCGATACGCCGCGATCCGCGAGCGCGCGTGCGCCACCGACCCCACCAACCCCACCACCGACACCGCCGCCTCCGGAATCGCCGCCAGCAATTCCCGCGGATGCGGCCCCGTCCGCGCGTACGCGACCAACTCCCCGAAGCCCGCACGCGCGAACATCTCGCCATACCCGGGTGCGGCCAGATACCCCACCAGCCCGCGCCGCAGTTGCTCCGCCCCCTCGACCGCGCCCGCCCCCACCGCCGCGCACACCCACGCGGCGACCCGAGGCCGAGGCCGCCCGGCCTCCTTCGCGGCTCGCGACAGGGAGACGATCAGCTCCACCGCGGTCTCCGGCGCGACCAGGTTCAACACCAGCCGATCCGCGTACCGCGCCGCCGTCCGGATCGCCGCCGGCCCGAACGCGGCCACGGTCAGCCCCGACCCGCCCGGTGCCGGCAACCGCAGCCGGTAGCCCTCGGAACGGACCACCTCCCCGTGCCCATCCGACCGAGCCCCGTCCAGCAACTCCCTCGTCTGCCGCGCCGATTCGGCCAGCGCGACGCCCGCACGGGCCCGCGAGCGCCCATGCCATCCCTCCACCACGACCGTCGAGGAGGTGCCCAGCGCCACCGTCACCCGCCGCCCGGTCAGTGCCCGAACCGAGGCCGCCCCCATCGCGATCGTCGCCGGATCACGCACGGTCACCGCCAACGGCCCCACGGTCAGCGGGATCCGCTCGGTGCCCCCGGCCACCGCGGTGGCCAGCGCGAACGCGTCATAGGTGGCCATCTCGCCGATCCACAGTTCGGCGTAGCCGAGTTCGTCCGCCAGCCGCGCCGTCGTCAGCGCCTCCTCCGCCGGCCGGTCCTGCCACAACCCGAGGGAGACCGACAGCCTCGACCCGCGGGATCGCACGTCCTCGCTCACGGCATCCTCTCCAATACCACTGCCGTCCCCAGTCCCGCCGCCCCACTCACCGCGGCCACGCCGAACCGACCTCCCGAGCGCGCGAGTTCGTTCGCACACGCACCGGTCAGGATCGCCCCGGTGGCACCGAACGCGTGTCCCATCGCGATCGTGCCGCCATTCACGTTGAACCGGTCGTCACCGAAACCCAGTTCGCGCCGGATCTTCAGACACAGCGCGGCGAACGCCTCGGCGAACTCGACCACGTCCACATCCCCCGGTCCGATCCCGGCCCGGGCCAGCGCCTTGCCGACGGCCCGCTGACCGGCCGTCAACATCCGGACCGGATCCACACCCGCCGAGGCCGAGGACACCACCCGCGCCACCGGTGGCAATCCCAGCCGCTCGGCCCAGCCGAGCGTGCCCAGCAGCAGTACGCACGCCCCGTCGGCCACCGACGGCGAGGTTCCCCGAGTGTGCAGGTGTCGGACCTCGCGCAGATGCGGCAGGTGCCGAAGCGCGAGCGCGTCCTGACCACTCGCGCCCAACTCGGCGAACGCCGGTTCCAGTTCCGCGAGTTCCTCGACACGCGTGCCGGGACGCACGTGTTCGTCGTGCGCCAACCCGCCCGGCAGCGCCGCCACCGCGTCGGCGAACCGGCCCTGGGCCCAGGCCCGCGCGGCGCGTTCCTGGGTGTGCGCCCCGTACGCGTCCAACTCGGCCCGGTCGTACCCCTCCTCGGTCGCCACCACGTCCGCCGCGATGCCCATGTGCACACCGCCCACCCGCTCGATCACCGCCGCGTCGGTCCACAGCGGCCCCCGATCCGCGAACATCGGTACCCGGGATGAGGATTCGACCCCGCCCGCGATCACCAGGTCGGCCTGTCCGGCCCGGACCAGCGCCGCGGCCGAGGCGACCGCGTCGATCCCGGACGCGCAGAACCGGTTGATCATCTGGCCCGGAACGTTGTCCGGCCAGCCCAGCGTGAGCACGGCCGTACGCGCCGGGTTGGCGCCCTGCTCGTCCACCTGCCCCGCGCAGCCCAGCACCACGTCGTCCACCCGCGCCGGATCCACTCCGGTACGCGCCACCAGCGCCGCCGGCACGTGCTCGACCAGAGCCCGCGCGGGCAGCCCGGCCAGCCCGCCGCGCGGCGAGGCCTTCCCGCGCGGCGTGCGCACCGAGTCGAGGATGTACACATCGCCGCTCACGCGTCCGCCCCCCGGCCCACGACCGTGGTCACGATCGTCGTGAAGGAACCGCCCACGTTGACCGTCAACGCCGTACGCGCGTCCTCGACCTGGATCGGCCCGGCCCGACCGGTCACCTGCCGCGCCGCGTCGAGCACCATCCGCACACCGGTCGCGCCCACCGGATGCCCCAGGCCCAGCAGTCCACCGCCGGGATTGACCGGCAGTCGCCCGCCCGGCCCGAACACCCCGTCGGCAACCAGACGACCCGCCTCACCCGGACCGCACAAACCCAGGTGTTCGAGAGCCACCAGGCCGGTGATAGTGAAGCAGTCGTGCAGTTCGGCCACGTGCACCTCGGTGGCCCCGCGCAACCCGGCCCGCCGGTAGGCGTCCGCAACCGCGCCGGCCAAGTGCGGGAACATCACCGCCTCTTCGGCCCGACTCAGCTTGGCGGCCAGGGACAACGTGTCGGTGCGATGCCCGAAGCCGCGTACGCAGGCCAACTCCGCCGGGTCGAGTCCATGTTCGGCGACCCAGGCGGGAGAGGCCAGGACCAGTGCGGCGGCGCCGTCGGTGATCCGGCCGCAGTCGGTACGCCGCAGTCGCCCGGCGACCGGCGGATTGGCCGTGTCGTCGGCGGTGAAGGCCGCAGCCGGGAAGTCCCAGTCCCGGGCCTGCGCGAGCGGGTTGCGCGCGGCGTTCGCGAACGCGCCCGCCGCGAACGCGCCCAGGTGTGCGGGGTCCAGGCCGTATCGGGCGTCGTAGGCGTCGGCTATCTCGGCGAACAGCGCCGGCCACGGGAACCGCGCGTGCGACGCCTCGTGTCCGGCCCACGCGGCCGTGCCCAGATGGGCCGCACCCTCGTCCGCGGGCACATTGCGCATCAGTTCGACGCCGACCACGAGCGCGAGGTCGTAGTGCCCCGCCCCGAGATCGGCGCCGGCCGCGAGCACCGCGCAACTCCCGGACGCGCACGCCGCCTCGTGCCGCATGCTCGGCCGGCCCGCCAGCTCCCGTACAGCGGTCACCATCAGGCCGCCCAGGTGCGCCTGCCCGGCGAACAGTTCGCCCGCCAGGTTGCCCACGTGCACGACCTCGATCGCGTCCAAATCCACCTTCGCGTCCGCCGCCGCGGCCAGGGCGACCTCACGCATCGGGTCGACCAGGCCTAGGCCCTCCTTGGTCCAGTTGCGGGCGAAGTCGGTCTGCGCGCCGCCGAGGATGTAGAGGGGGGTCAAGGTCACGAGTCGGCTCCTTCCGGATGGTCCTCCACCGGAGCCACGGACCAGCCGGGCCCCGATACCGAACCGGCGCCCGCCGCCGACGCCGAACCGGCCCCGAAGTCCACCAAGCGGGTGCGCAGTTCGGCCTTGCGCACCTTGCCGACCGGGTTGCGCGGCAGTTCCTCGACCAGTTCGAGCCGCTCGGGCAGCTTGTACACCGCGATGTGACGTTCCCTCAGGAACGCGCCCAGTTCGGTCAGGGACGGTGCGCGCTCACCCGGCGCGACCACCACGACCGCGCAGGCCCGTTCGCCCATCACCGGGTCGGGCACCGCGACGATCGCGACCTCGGCGACCGCCGGATGCGCGCCCAGATGGTTCTCCACCTCGGCCGCGGAGATGTTCATCCCACCGCGCACCACGATGTCCTTGGCCCGGTCGACGTAGCGCAGCCGGCACGGATCCCCCGACGCGTCGGCCGCGTACGCGAACATGTCCCCGGTCCGAAACCAGCCGTCGTCGTCGAACGCTTCCCGCCGCGCCCGCGGATCGCGCGTGACATACCCGGCGAACACCCCCGGTCCCTGGAGCCGCAACTCCCCCGGTACACCCACCTCGGTGATCTCGACCTCGGTGGCCGGATCCACCAACCGGCTGCGCAGGCCGTGCGAGGCACGGTTGGACCAGGTGTGGTCGGGCGAGCCGAAACGCGGGAAGTAGTGCGCGCGGTCGCGGTGGTCGGGCACGCTGCTCGGATCCGCCGCCAGGCTCGCGCCCTCGTTGGAGCCGAAGTAGTTGATCACCTCGATGCCGAACCGCTCGGCCCAGCCGACCGTCATCTCCTCGGTCAGCGGCGCCGATCCCGAACCCACCACGCGCAGCGACGCGAGAACCCCGTCCGGCAGGGCGTCCTGGCGCAACAGCATCGCCAACAGCGCGGGCGGCACCACCGTGTAGGTGACCCGCTCGGCGGCCAGTTGGCCGAGGAACACGCCCGCGTCGAACGGGTGGTGCTGCACCAGGACGGCACCGGTGATCAACCACGGCAGGAACATCCCGGCGATGCCCGCCATGTTGACCATCGGGAACGGATTGAGCAGCACGTCCGCGCCGGTCAGCGAGGCGGCGTCGACACTGCCCAGCGCCATCGGCGTCCAGTCGTCGGCGCAGCGCGGAACCCCCTTGGGCATGGCCTCGGTTCCCGACGTCCAGCAGATCGTCACACAGTCGCCGGAGTCGCTCTCCAGACCCGCCAGGTAGCGGCCGAGCGGCAGTGTCGAGACCCTGGCGCACGCGGCGTCGAGCGCGGTGACGCCCTCGGGGACGTCGTCGCCGAAGGCCAGTACCGCACGCGTGCCGGAGAGCGGCAGTCCCGCGATCACCCGCGCCGCGGGCCACGAGGCCGCCCGGGTGGCGGTGACGAACACCCGGACGTCGGCCAACCCTGCCAACTCCGTCAGTTCGTACTCGCGGTACTGCACCGGGAACGGCGTCGCGATCGCGCCGAGCCGGGTGATCGCCAGGTAGACGGCGGCGAGTTCGACCGAGTTGGGCAGGAGCACGCCCACCACGGTGTCGCGCACCACCCCGTGATCGAGCAGTACCGCGGCCAACGTATCCACGTAGAAGTCGAGTTCGGACCAGGTCAGCCGCTTGGGCGGACCGTCCATCGACGCGATGCGGTTGGGCGGGTCGACGATCGCGGTGCGGTCCGGGTGTTCGGCCACCCGATCGCGGAACATCCGGTCCCAGGTCGGGCCGCCCCACCACGGCGCGTAGCGCGCGGCCCGCTCGGCGGTGTGCAGTCTCATCCTCGGCCTCCGAGCTGATCGGCGCGCACCCATGTGGCGTGGAAGCCGACCGGCACCCGCACCGGAAGCAGGATCCGGCACACCGGCCCGGCCGCCAGGTCGGCGGCGTGCAGAACCACCACCTCCGAGCGGTTCTCGCGTTCGTCGGTCACGAACGACACCAGGTAGCCGTCGTCCTCGCCGGTGCCCCCGTCGCGCGGGGCGAACGGCGCCTCGGACCCCCAACGCCCGGCACCGAAGCGATGGTCCTGGCGTTCGCCGGTGTGCAGGTCGTAGCGCACGATGCCGTCGAAGAGCAGGGTGTCCTCGCGCGCGATGTGCACGTTGTAGGCGAAACGGTTGCGCCGGCCCACCATGCGCGAGTCGATGGAGGGGAACTCGGTGTTGTCCTCGTCGCGCGGCCCCTCGACGGTGCGTCCGGTGGTCAAGTCGAAGCGGTAGCGCCACAGTTGGGCATCCAGGCGCAGGTAGGCGAGCATCCGGGCGAGCGGGTGGGAGATCCTCGGCTGGTGCTGCGGGTCCTTGACCCGGCACACGTCCAGCACGATCTCGCCGTCCTCCTCCCAGGAATTGACGACGTGGTAGATGTACCCGGGCGCGGCCTCGAACCAGCGCACCCGCGAACCGTCGCCGTATCGGGGCAGGACCGCGAACCGGGACGGCAACGATCGCTCGAAGTGCAGCTTGTACCGGCCCTGTCGACGCGCCTCCTGGTCCTGGATCAGCGGCAGGTCCATCAGGATCGCGTGGTTCTCGGTGATCGCCATGTCGTGCGGCAGGCGCGGGCCGGGCAGGTCGACGTGCGTGGTGTGCGCGACCCTTCCGTCCGCGCCCACCACGCCGTAGCGCAGGTAGGGCGGTTCGGGTCCGTAGTCGAACCAGAACAGTTCACCGGTGGCCTCGTCCACCTTGGGGTGCGCCATGAAGTCGCCGGTGAGGGTGCCCAGGAAGGTCTCGGGACCCAGCGTCGCCAGCGACAGCGGGTCCAGTGCGCGCGGCGTACCGCACAGATACCAACTCGCCAGCAGCCTGCCGGCGAAGAACGTGACGTCGGTGTTCGCGGAGTCCTTCAGGCCCAGGCCGTGTCCGTTGCCGAACGGATTGCCCTTGGGATCCTCCATCACGCCCGTCCACAACCCGCGTCCGGCCCGGCTCTCCGCCTCGAACGCCTCGGTGCGCACCCAGCGGTTCGCGTACCGCGCCCGGCCGTTCTCGAAGTGCACCGCGTGCACCATGCCGTCGCCGTCGAACCAGTGGTGCCGGCCGGTCGCCGGGAACCGGCGGTTCGGGCCGTTGCGCACGTACACCCCGTTGAGATCGGCCGGAATGGAGCCGATTACTTCCAGATCGTCTGCGGAGATCTCATCCACGACCGGCGCGTACACGCCGAGCAGATAGGGATTCTCCTCTCCGTCTTCGACCGGCTTGAGCACTACGTGGGCTTCGTCGTTCATGGCCACTCCGAGGTCGATGGAGACTCGCCGGCAGGGAACCAGGTATGCCGGGAGGCTAACCCGAGGCGTCGAATACTTCTAGAGTGGAAGTAACCGGATCAGGCACTTCCCACTCGTATGGAGGGCTCGCCACGACCGGGGGAACGACCGAAGGAATACTTCGCCCATGGAGACTGCCCCCGCCCCGACCCCCGCCCACACCTCACTGGGGCACGGCCTGCTGGTGATGGGCGACCTGTGGAACCTGCTGATCGTGCGGGCCGCACTGGCCGGTCCGGTGCGATACGGCGACCTCAAGTCGGCGCTGGCCATCTCCGACCCGGTCCTCACCCGGCGACTGCGCGACCTGCTGGCCGACGGCGTACTGGCCGCGACCGGACCGCGCCAGGAGTACCGGCTGACCGACGCGGGCCGGGACCTGTGGCCGGCGTTCGTGGCGATCAACGCGTGGGACCGGCGCTGGGCACCCACCTCACCGCTTCGGATCCGGGCCCGCCCCCGACACCTGACCTGCGGACACGGCTTCGATCCGATCTTCGGCTGCGGCGCGTGCGGGGCGATCGGCGTGAGCGCGCGCGACACCGCCGCGGTCCGCGACCCCGCCGTCCCGGCCGAGGCCGCCAACCCCAGGCGGCGCTACCACCGCTCGGCCGCGGCGACCGGCGAGCACTCCCCGATCGCCGCGGCCGCCGTCCTGGCCGATCGCACCTCCACCGCGATCCTGGCCGCCGCGTTCCTGGGCGTGCACCGCTTCGGCGACTTCCAACGCCTCATGCACGACACCGCCCCGCACACCCTGACCACCCGATTGGGCCTACTCACCGACGAGGGCATCCTGACCCGGGTACCGCTCCAGGAGGGCGCACGCCGCACCGGCTACCGGCTGACCCCCAAGGGCCACGACTTCTTCCCCACCTTCGCCTTCCTGATCGCCTGGTCCGAACAACGCTTCAGCGCCGACGGCCTGGCCGGCGTCCGGATCACCCACGTCACCTGCGGCGACCCGCTCCGCCCCCGCTGGACCTGCAACGCGTGCAACGCCGAACTTTCCGCCGAATCGGTCGACCCGGGCACCTCCTGACCTCTCGACCCCGCTCCGCCACGCATGCGCCGCACAGTCGACGCGCCTGGCGGGTGGTGGGCTGAGGGAGTCCCCTTGATTGCCCGGATTTCGGTTGCCCGAGCGGAATGGGGACCGTCATGGTTTACCGGTGCCGCCGGTAAACGACGCGGTACGGAAAAGGGGCATCCTCATGACCAATCGGATCGGGTCGTTCGGCGCACGCACGCCATTCGCGGTGATCGCGGCCGTGTCGGCCACGTTCCTGCTGGTGGGAGCCTGCGACGGGAACGACAAGAAGACGGCGCACGTCGGCACCTCGAGCACGGGAACGCCCTCCGCGTCCTCGATGTTCACGCCGCGCACGGCACCGGCCACGTACCCCGTCTCGACCCGCGGCACGACGGGCCAGTCGCCGTCCGCCACGAGCCGGAGCACGCGGACCGCCGAGACCTCGGCGACGCCGGAGAGCACGAAGACCGCGTACGACAAGGGCGAGTGCCTCAGCGGCAGCATCACCACGGGCGGCAGCCAGGAGGAGCTGACCTCGGTCCGCTGCTCCGACCCCAAGGCCAACTTCAAGGTCCTGCGCGTGTTCCCGTACACGATGTCCGGTCGCCCGTGCGACAACGTGAGCGGCGCGGACTACACGTACTCCAGCTACTGGACCCGCAACGGAGTCCCGACCTACGGCAGCACGTACTGCCTCTCCGAGATCGGCTGAACCCCGGTGGACCCGGCTCGATGTGCGCATCGGGCCGGGAACGGCCGCCGCCCGGCCGCGATACGTCGACCAAAGTCGATGCCCGCGTCGACCCACGACCACTGCCGGACCCGCCGAACCGCTGCCTACGCTGAGATGTGATCAAGACCCGAGCCCGTCGCACCGACCCGGCACAGGAGCCGACCACCCCCGCGCCGGCCGTGACCCGCCGCGCCCGGACCCACCGCGAATGGGCCGCCGATCTCGGTTACGCCCTGAGCGCGTTCGTGCTCGGCTCGATGATCCTCGTCACCGCGCTCCAGGAGGACGACAAGCCGCCGAACGTATGGGTCGAGGCCGTCCTCGGCGGCATCATGTTCGCGGGCATGCTGCTGTTCCGCCGGGCCCGGCCCACCCGACTCGCCGTGGTGTGGGTGACCGTCGGCTTCTTCTCGGCCGCCGTCACCGGCTCGGCCCCGGTCGTCCTGCTCAACCTGGCGATCCACCGACCCTGGCGGACCAGCGTCTCGGTCGCCGCGTTCCAGGTCGCGCTGATCGCGGGCACGTTCTGGGTCGGCGCCGACTCCGCACGCAGCTACTGGACCTCGCTCCTGGCCATGTTCCTGCTGATCACCACCTCCGTGGTCACCGGCATGCTCATCCGATCCCAGCGGCAGCTGACCGCGAGCTGGCGCGAGCGCGCCCGGCAGGCCGAGGAGGGCCAGCGGCTGCGCGTGGAGGAGGCCCGCCACCTCGAACGCGAGCGACTCGCCCGGGAGATGCACGACGTGCTCGCGCACCGGATCTCGTTGCTGGCGATCCACGCCGGCGCCCTGGAATACCGGGCCGGCGCGTCACCGCAGGAGGCCCGCGCCGCCGAGGTCATCCGCCAGTGCGCGTTCGAGGCCCTGGAAGACCTGCGCGAGGTCATCGGCGTACTGCGCGCCCATCCCGACGAGACCGACGGCGACGGCGACGAACCCGAGCGCCCGCAACCGGTGCTCGGCGACCTGCCGGCGCTGATCGAGGAGTCCCGGCAGGCGGGCGCGACCGTGCACCTCGACCTGGCCGAACTGCCGTCGGTGTCGGGGCGCACCGGGCGGCACGCCTACCGGATCGTCCAGGAGGGCCTGACCAACGCCCGCAAGCACGCCCCCGGCGCACACGTACGCGTGCTGGTCGCGCCCGCTCCCGAGGACGGCCTCGCGATCGAGGTGGTCAACCGGCTGCCGCGCGGTCGCGCCGGCAGCGGCATCCCCGGCGCGGGGGCCGGGCTGATCGGGCTGCGCGAACGGGTGGCGCTGATCGGCGGCCGACTCGAGCACGGTCGCACCGGTGACGGTGACTTCCGGCTCCGGGTCTGGCTACCGTTGGCCAAGTGACTACTGCCGACGGCTGCGTACGGGTCCTGGTCGTCGACGACGACGCTCTCGTCCGCGCCGGACTCTCGATGATGCTCTCCGGACTGCCCGACGTGCGCGTGGTGGCGGAGGTGTCCGACGGTGCCGACGTCCTGGTCGCGGTCGACGAGCACCGCCCGGACGTGGTGCTGATGGACATCCGGATGCCCCGGGTGGACGGACTGGCCGCCACCGCGACGTTGCGGGCCAGGCCCGAGGCCCCGGAGGTGATCGTGATGACCACCTTCGACACCGACGACCACATCCTCAAGGCGATGCGCGCGGGCGCGAGCGGCTTCCTGCTCAAACACACCCCGCCGCCGGACATCATCGACGCCATCCGCCGGGTCGCGGGCGGCGAACCGATGCTCTCCCCCGACGTGATGCGCCGGATGATGTCCTACGTCGCGGCAGCCGGTGTCGATCCGCGCCGAACCCGGGCCCGGGCCGCCCTCGACCGACTCAGCGAGGGTGAACGCGCGGTGGCCGCACTCGTCGGCAAGGGCCGCACCAACGCCGAGATCGGCAGGGAACTGTCCATCAGCATCGCGACCGTCAAGGCGTACGTCTCCCGGTTGCTGACCAAACTCGACCTCAACAACCGAGTGCAGATCGCCCTGCTGGTCCACGACGCGTGCGATTCCTGAGCCACCCGCGACTGTCGATCGTCGGTCCCCAGTCCTTGGTCGCGGCGGATATAGACCAAGGCCGCGGATCCTGGCCCCTCGGCCGCTGCGCACGAGCACCCGGCGCGGCCACGCTGGAGCCATGATCACAGTCGAGCACCTGACCAAGCGCTACGGGGAGCACGTCGCCGTCGACGACGTCTCGTTCCGCTGCGAGCCAGGCACCGTCACCGGGTTCCTCGGGCCCAACGGCGCGGGCAAGTCCACCACGATGCGGATGATCTGCGGCCTCACCCCACCCACCCGCGGCAGCTCCGCGATCCAGGGCGTGCCCTACCGGCAACTGGGCAACCCCGGGCGCCACGTCGGCGTGCTGCTCGACGCGGCCGCCCAGCACGCGGGCCGCAGTGGGCGCGAGACGTTGGCGCTGTGTGCCCGCGTGCTCGACGTGGACCGGGCCCGGGTCGAGGAACTCCTGACCCTGGTCGGCCTGTCCGGCCCGGCGGCCAAGCGTCGCGTCGGCGGCTACTCGTTCGGGATGCGCCAACGGCTGGGCGTCGCGCAGGCGCTGCTCGGCGATCCCGCCGTGCTGATCCTGGACGAGCCCACCAGCGGCCTCGACCCCGAAGGGGTCTACCAAATGCGCACGCTCCTGCGCGACTTCGCCGACCGGGGCGGCACCGTGCTGTTGTCGTCGCACCAACTGCGCGAGATCGAGGCGGTGGCCGACCGGATCGTGATGATCGCCAAGGGCCGCGTCGTGGCCGACGGCGCGAAGGGTGACCTGCTCACCACATCCGGCGGCACTCGCGTCGTCGGCCTCGACCCGGTCGCCCTGCGTACCGCCCTGGTCGCGGCAGCGCTGCCGCATCGCCCGGCCGACCCGGCCGGCGCCTACCTGGTGGATGCCCCGGCCGAGGCGGTCGGACGAGCCGCCGCGCACGCGGGGGTGGTCCTGGTGGACCTGCGGCCCGCCGAACACGAAGGACTCGAAGAGATGTTCCTGAGCCTGATCAACTCCGTGCCCCAGGAGATCGGGTCATGACGGTCGCCGCCCCCACGCTCGGCCGACTGACCGAGGTCGAACTGCGCAAGATGACCGACACTCGCGCGGGCAGATGGCTGCTGGGCGTGGTCGGGCTCGCCGCCGTGGCCCTGGTGATCGTGAACCTGACCGCCGCACCGCGCGAGGACCGCACCGTGCAGGACTTCCTCAGCTCCTCCCAAGCGGGCGTCGCCGTGCTCTTCCCGGTGATCGGCATCCTCGCGGTGACCGGCGAATGGTCCCAGCGCACCGCGCTGACCACCTTCGCCCTCGTACCGGACCGCCGCCGGGTGGTGACCGCGAAGGTCGCGGCGGGAGGAGTGTTGTGCGTGATCGGGCTCGTGGTGGGCCTGGTGTGCGCGACGCTCGGGCACCTGGTCGCCACGATCACCGATCGCAGCGCGGGCACCTGGTCCATACCGCCCTCGGTGATCGCGTCGACATTGCTCGCCGCGGTCCTCGCCATCACCATCGGCCTGGCATTCGGCACGGTGTTGTTGAACGCGCCGCTCGCCATCGTGGCCTATTTCATGATCCCGAGCCTGTTGGGCATCCTCTCCGGCCTCGTCTCCGCCATGGAATCCACCAACCGCTGGATCAACCCGGGTTCGGTCCTGGAACCGCTCTACACCACCGGCATCACCGGTACCGAGTGGGCCAGACTCGGCACCGCGATGGCCATCTGGTTGGTACTTCCGCTGTTGATCGGCACGATTCGGGTCATCCGCACGGAGGTGCACTGACCCCCCGCACCACCTGCTCCGGGTCGGCGTGCCCGGACCGTGTCCCGCTACCCGCCGGGCATGCCGACCCGATGCGATTGCGCGGTGTTGTCGGTGTGTTGCCTCCAAGGCCCGTTATCAGTGATCCACTGCTCCGGCATTCCCGGGCCGCTATCCGGAGCCGGGGAACAGCGTGACGAAGGCGTCCGACGCCGCCGTCATCCCCCGCCCGAAAGGGGCGTCCAGATCCCAGATCAGGAACAACAGAAAGGCGATCAACGCGCTGAACAACCCGGCCACGATCAACTCCGGCGCCGATCTGCGGATCTGCAGCGTGAAGATCATGCCCACTGTGACCATGGCCCCGATGATCAGGCCGAACCACACCAGTCCCGGCATCGACGAGCCGGCCTGTCCGCCTCGTGCCTGCCGCGCGTCGTCCGCGATCGCGACTTGGTCCAGGATCGGTTGGTACATCTGCATTTCCTGGTCGCCCTGCGGCACGTAGTCGGTGGCGCCGTGCCGGATCGTTTCGAACAACTTCGAGCCCCGGTCGGACAGTTCGCCATGGTCGGCCATATAGGACCATTCCTTCCGGACCACGTACTTCACGTAGGCGTCGACGTCCGCCCGCAGGCGATCGCGCACCGGCTCCGGATAAACCCGAACCCGCTCACTGACCTCGTGCAACGCCTGTGCCTCGCGCCGGACCTCGTCCTCGGCCGCGCCCCGCCCCTCCCACACGCCGGCGATCGCGAGACCGAGCACGATCGCGTAGACGACGCCGATCATCATCGTCATGTATTCGAGCACGTCCGGGGTGGCCGACGGGTCGTCGTCGTCCGGCAACCGGCGCTGCTTGAGCACGACGACCGCCAGGACGACCGTGCACACCGCGACCATCGCGAGTGCCAGTACAACCCAATGCGTCATGGGTGACCTCCGGATCGAAGAGTCCGATGGAGTCGGGTGGAGTGGAGCGAGGGACACGGGTGGAAGGCCCCCGAGGAGGCCGGCCGCCGCCCGGCGGGAAGCCGGAACAGCGGTCCACACGACGGGTTCGGAACGTCCGTCGCAGCAGGCGGAATCGGGTACGGCCGGCGCGGCCCGGTCGTCCCGGGCGAAACGAGTCGGCTCAGCCGGATCCACCGCTCGACCCACGCACGCCCGCTCGCCCTCGGGGCTTGAGCGCGGCGCCGGCCAGGATCGCCGGCGCGGTGATCAGCAGCGTCGTCGTGACGATCGACGTCCCACGCGCCGGCGGCGGCGCCGCAGGAGGCCGAAGCACCGGCCGCCGGACCGCGATCGGTTGCAGCGGCGGCGGTGTCATCACCGGAGGAGTGGTGGGCGGCGGAGTGGGCGGTGGGCTGGGGGGCTTCGAGACCGGTGGGGTCGGCCGCGGCGGAGTCGGTTTGGGCACGACGATCGCCACCGGCGTGGGTCGCACCTCGGGCGGCGGAGTGGTCCGCACCGGCGTGGGCTTCGGTGGCGGCGTGGGCTTGGGCTTCGTGGGTGTCGGCGACGGTTTGGGCGTCGGCCGACACGAGCCGTCCCGCACCAACCGGAAGTCGACGGTGAGCCCGATCCCATGGGTCGGCGGCCCGGTCGCCGCGGTCACATCGACTTTGACCACCGCTCCGGGCGAACGGCCGATCGAGACACACACATCCACGTTCGTGCCCGGCGCATGACCACTCCCGGTACCCGACCCCGCCCACGCCACACCTGCCGGAGCAGCCAACAAGGCCCCCGCCCCGACCACGCACCCCCACCGGCGCGCCCGACCCCATGCGCTCATGGGATCGATCTTCCGGCACAACCGTCAGCTTTAGTCCGAATAACCTTCAGATTCACTCGTAAGGGTCATAGGGCTGGAAAATGTGGCCACCCACGGCTGATTTGCCCAACAATCGGTCGGCAAGCTCGAAGACTGCTCTCGCGCGGCAGCCCCGCACGCCGCGCGAGGCACTTGCCCCGCGTCGCCCTGCCCCGCCCATCGATTCAGTGCGTGCGTGTCCCCGCCAACCACGTCCCCAGCACCGCGATCCGCCGCAGCCTCATCGGGTCGACCACGCGCGGATCCGCGCTCAGCCACACCAGATCGGCCGCACCGCCCACCTCCAACACCCGCCGGTCGTCCGCGAATGCCTGATGGGCGACCCCACCCGTGTACGCGTCCAACGCCTGATCCACCGTCAACCGCTCGCGCGGCGTCCAGCCCCGACTCGGCGTGCCCTCGAACGTCCTTCGGGTGACCGCGACTTGTATGCCCTCCAACGGCTGATGCGAACTCACCGGCCAATCGCTGCCGAACGACACCGGCGCGCCCGAGTCGACCAGACCGCGCATCGGGTACTGCCGGTCAGCCCGCTCCGGGCCCACCCGGGGAATCGACAACTCGGTCTGGAGCGGGTCGAGTTGGGCCCACAGCGGCTCGAAGTTGGCGATCACCCCGAGCCGTGCGAAACGATCCAGGTCGGCCGGGTCGACGATTTGCACGTGCGCGATCACCGGCCGCCGATCCCATGTCGGGTTGGCCGACGCGGCGGCCTCGATCGCGTCCAGCGCGGTCCGTACCCCCGCGTCGCCGATCGCGTGGATGTGCACCTGGAACCCGTCCGCGTCGAACGCGGTGACCGCCTCGGCCAGCGCGGCCGGCGGCCATACCGGCATCCCACAGCTGTGCGGCGCGTCGCAATAGGGTTCGAGCATCGCGGCCGTACCGCCCTCGATCACGCCGTCCGCGAAGAACTTCACCGTCCGCGCGGACAACAACGGCCCGCCCTCGGCCGCCACCGACGCCCGCGCGGCGACGAACTCGGCACGCTGCTCCCGCCACCGGTCCGGGTCGGCGCGGAAGGCCAGATTGGCCCGGAAGGCCAACGCCCCGCGCCGCGCCGCCTCGACGTACGCCGGCACCATCTCCGGCTCCACCCAGGCATCCTGAACCCAGGTCAGCCCCGCGCTCGCGTACGCCGCACCGGCCACCCGCAACGCGTCGACCAGTTCGTCCAGCGGTCGTCCCGGCACCCGGTCCAGCACCAGATCGCACGCGTGCCATTCGCGCAGCGTGCCCAGCGCCGAACCGTCCGGGCGGCGGACGATCCAGCCGAGCCGAGGGTCGGGGGTGGCGGCGGTGACCCCGGCCCGGCGCAGCGCCTCGGTGTTGCACCACACGGTGTGATAGTCGTACGCCCGCAACACCACGGGTCGGTCGGCCACCGCCGCGTCCAGCCAGCGGGCGTCGAACTCGCCGTCCGGGACCAGGGTCGGGTCGTAGCTCGCACCGACGATCCATTCCTCGTCCGGATGTTCGGCCGCCCAGCGCCCGACCTCGGCGGCGATGGCCTCGACGCTGCTCAGACCCTTGACCTGCGGCCCGAAGTGTTCGAGACCGCCGAACAGGGGGTGGGCGTGTCCGTCACCGAAGGCCGGCAGCAGCAGGCCCGCACCCAGTTCGACGACCTCGTCCGCGTCGAGCGCGAGCGCGGCCGCCCCGAGCGCGACGACCCGGCCGTCGCGTACGGCGAGCGCGTCGGTGTCGCCCGCGCCGGTGCGCACGGCGCCCCGGAACAGGGTGGTGGTCATGGTGCTCACTCCATAGATCAAGGTGATTCGGTTCCGCTCGGGTGTCTCGGCCGATACGGATCCCACCACTGCACGGATCGGATCCGCTCGACCGTCTCTGTCGAGGGGTCGAGGGACCAAGTATCGAAGGTCGAAGGGTCGGAGAACGGGGCCGTCGGCAAGGCGATCGGTGCCGAGGCGGCGTTCACGGTCGACCCGGACGCGCTCGTGCGCGAGCTCGGTCGCCCCGGAGGCGATCGTGCGCGAGCTGCGGGCACAGCCGGCGAAATCGTCCGGCGACCCTGCGTGAACTCGGGCCCCCGGCCCACTCGGACATATCAGGTAAGCCTAGCCTTCTCCAGTGAATGTCCTCCCGACGCGGGGTCGTGCGACCAAGCGCCGAGTCCTCTACCTGGTCTCGGTCCTGTTCGTGCTGGCCGCCGCCTGTCTGCTCAGCCTCGCCGTGGGCAGTCGAGCCATCGCACCGAGTGTCGTCCTGGACGCGCTCGTGCACGGCGGCGACTCCACGGACGCGATCGTGGTCAATTCGATGCGCGTGCCGCGTACCGTGGTCGCGCTCCTGGTCGGCGCGTCGCTCGGCATCGCCGGCGCCTGCATGCAGGGGCTGACCCGCAACCCGATCGCCGAGCCCGGCATCCTGGGCATCAGCACCGGCGCGGCCACCGGCGTGGTGACCGCGATCGCGGTGTTCGGCGTGACCAGCCTGACCGGATACGTGTGGTTCGGCTTCGCCGGCGCGCTGTGCACGGGGGTGCTGGTGTACGCGGTCGCCGCGCGTGGGCGCGGCGGCGCCACCCCAGTCAAGCTCGCGCTGTCCGGGCAGGCCCTGGCGGCCACCCTCGGCGCGGTGATCACCCTGGTGCTGACCACCGACCAGGGCACGCTGGACCAGTACCGGTTCTGGCTGGTCGGCTCGCTGTCCGGGCGCACCGACGACGTGGCCTGGCAGATGTTGCCGTTCGTCGCCGCGGGCCTGCTCTTGATGGCCTCGGTCGCCCGGGGCCTGGACGCGCTCGCGCTGGGTGACGACGTGGCCAAGGGGCTGGGCCACAAGGTGAACCGCATCCGGATCGTCGGTGGCCTGGGCGCGACCGTGCTGACCGGCGTCGCGGTGGCCGCGACCGGCCCGATCTCGTTCGTCGGGTTGGCCGTCCCGCACGCCGCGCGGGCCCTGGTGGGTACCGACCACCGCTGGGTGCTGACCATGTCGGCGCTGCTCGCGCCGATCCTGTTGCTGGTCGCCGACGTGCTCGGCCGGATCATCTTCCCGCCCGCAGAAGTCGAGGTGGGGGCGATGACCGCGCTGATCGGCGTACCGATCCTGGTCGCGCTGGTGCGCCGCAAGCCGGTGGTGGCCGGATGAGCTACCGCCCGTACGGCCATGTCCTGGTCCGTCGCCCGCGCTTGTCGTTCCTGCTGCACCGCCGCTCCACGATGGTCGCGAGCGTGCTGGCCGTGCTGCTCGCGGCCGCGTTCCTGCTCAGCCTGTGCGTGGGGGTGCGGTTCATCCTGCCCGGCGACGTGCTCAAGGTGGTGTTCGGCGTCGACGACAGTATCGTCGTCGAGACGCTGCGGCTGCCGCGCACGACGGCCGGGCTGTTGGTCGGCCTGTCCTTCGGCATCGCCGGCGCGCTGATCCAGACCGTGGCGCGCAACCCGCTGGCCAGTCCCGACGTCATCGGTGTCTCGCACGGAGCGGCGGCGGCCGTGGTGTTCGGCCTGGTCTTCGGTTTCGGCGGGCCCACCGCGACCCCGCTCACCGCGGTCGCGGGCGGCACCGTCGCGGCCTTCCTGGTCTACCTGCTGGCCTGGCGCCGTGGTCTGAACGCGCAGCGCTTCGTGCTGATCGGCGTCGGCATCTCGGTGGCGCTGTACTCGGTCACCAACCTGCTGCTCACCAAGGCCGACATCACCTTGGCCCAGCAGGCCAAGGTGTGGATGTCGGGCAGCCTGAACGGGCGTGGCTGGTCCCAGGCCGAGCCGCTGTTCTGGGTACTGGTCGCGCTCACGCCGGCGATCGTGTGGGCGGCGCGGGCGTCCCGCTCGGCCGGTTTCGACGACGACACCGCGATCGCCCTGGGCGTGCGGCTCGGCCGGATCCGGCTCGGCCTGGTCGTGGTCGGCGTGTTGCTCGCGTCGGTGGCCACGGGGGCCGCCGGTCCGGTGGACTTCGTCGCCCTGGTGGCGCCCCAACTGGCCCGCCGGCTGACCCGAACCCCACAGGTGCCGCTGGTGTGTTCGGCGCTGCTCGGCGCGCTGATCGTGGTCCTCGCGGACATCGGCGCGCGGATGCTGATCCCCGACGCCGAGTTGCCGGTGGGTGTGCTCACCGCCGCCGTCGGCGGCCCGTACCTGTTGTGGATGTTGACCCGTTCCCGTGCCGGAGGCGCCTCATGACCACCCATCAGCTCGGCGCGCGCGATCTGACGCTCGGTTACGAGGACCGGATCGTGGTGCGCGACCTCGATCTGGACGTGCCGGCCGGGAAGGTCACCGTCGTGGTCGGCCCGAACGCGTGCGGCAAGTCCACCCTGTTGCGGTCGCTGGGCCGGCTGCTCAAGCCGGTCTCCGGCAGCGTGCTGCTCGACGGCGCGGCGCTGCGCGACCTGCCCACCCGCGAGATCGCCCGGCGGATCGGCGTGTTGCCGCAGAGCCCGGTGCCGCCCGAGGGCATCACCGTCGCCGACCTGATCGCGCGCGGCCGGCAGCCGTACCAGCGCTGGTGGCAGCAGTGGTCCGACGAGGACGAGGACGTGGTGGCGGACGCGATGCGACGCACCGACGTGCTCGAACTCGCCGACCGCTACGTGGACGAACTCTCCGGCGGCCAGCGACAGCGGGTGTGGATCGCGATGGCGCTCGCCCAGGGCACCGGCATCCTGCTCCTGGACGAGCCGACCACCTTCCTGGACATCGCGCACCAGGTCGAAGTGCTCGACCTGGTGCGCGAGTTGAACGCCACCCGGGAACGCACCGTGGTCGCGGTGCTGCACGACCTCAACCAGGCGTGCCGCTACGCGGACCACCTGATCGCGATGCGCGACGGCTCGATCGTCGCGCAGGGCACGCCCGCCGGGATCGTCACGGCCGACCTGGTGCGCGACGTCTTCGGACTCGACTGCGTGGTCATCCCGTGCCCGGTCACGGGCGCGCCGATGGTGGTGCCGGGACAGCCGCGCAAGGCGGGGTAGGCACACTGGGCGGGTGGCAACCACGGTGCCGTCGCGCATCCGTGCTGCCGCTTCGGCCCGTCTCGTTCCCGTTGGCGACGTTCCCGTCACCTTCCGCAAGGAGCCTCCATGCCTTCCGTGTCCCTGCTCCGCGTCACGGCCGCCCTCGGTGTGGCCCTCGCCCTCGGCCTGACCGGGTGCTCCGCCGAGGGCGCCGATGGGGACAAGGACACCAAGGCGTCCGCGGACACCCGCGAGGTGCGTACCGCCAAGGGCTCGGTCAAGGTTCCGGTCGCGCCCAAACGTGTGGTCACCCTCGACCTGGGCGAGTTGGACACCGCGCTGACCCTGGGCGTCAAGCCGGTGGGGTCGGTCGTGGGCAGCCCCGGCGCCGGATTCCCCAAGTACCACGGCGACAAGACGGCGGGGATCAAGGACGTCGGCGCGATCGGCGCGCCCAACCTGGAGACGATCGAGGCGCTCCGGCCGGACCTGATCCTGGGCAACCTGGTGCGCGACGCCGACCGATACGACGCGTTGAGCAGGATCGCCCCGGTGGTCTTCTCCGAGCAGGCCGGCACCCGATGGCGGCAGAACTTCCTGTCGGCCGCCGACGCGCTGAACAAGAAGGCGGAAGGTGATCGGGTGGTGGCCGAGTTCACCGCGCGGGCGAAGGCGCTGGGCGCCGCCCAGAGCGATCCGGCCGCGGTGAAGGTCAGCGTGTTGCGCTTCGTCGCGGGCCAGAACCGCCTGTACGGCAAGGACACCTTCGTCGGCAGCATCCTGTCCGAGGTCGGCCTCGGCCGCCCCGCAGTGCAGAACGTCGACACCTTCATGGTCGAGGTCGGCGCGGAGCAGATCGAGAAGGCCGACGGCGACGTGATCTTCGTGGCCACGTACGGTCCCAAGGACAAGACCGACCACGACAAGGTCTTCGGCGGGCCGCTGTGGAAGACCCTGAAGGCGGTCCGGGCCGACCGGGCCCACGAGGTCGACGACGAGTACTGGATGGTCGGCACCGGCTACTCCGCCGCCGGCCACGTGCTCACCGACCTGGAACGGTACCTGCCGAAGCGGGTCTGAGCGGCGGAATCCGCGGTCCCCGGCCACCGAATCCGGCGTCGATCCGTCTCCGCTGCCCGAGGCGGGCACCGATGCCCGTTACCCGGTGCCGGGCGATATGGCCGGAAAGGTTTCGCGGGCCGTCCAAGCGACAAACATCCAAAATGCCCTTCCCGCCCACCGGGCCGGGTTCGGCCACGCGCGAGGGCAGCTTCGACCGCGACGAACGGGGGCGGCACGTGTCGGGGGTCGACCACGAGCGCGCCGACGGGCCCGCCGCGAGCCGCAACGAACTCGGCGGCACCGTACACGGCCCCAGCGTGCAGGCGGGGACCGTGCACGGCGGCATCCACTTCTCGATGCGGCAGGCGGACAACACCGTCGTGCCGTGGCAGTTGCCACCGGGCCCGCCGATGGTCAACCGGCATCGCGAACTGGACGCGCTGAGCCGGCTGCGCCACGACAACGGCACGATCGCGCTGCTCAGCGGGTTACCCGGGGTGGGCAAGACGACGCTCGCCCTGGCCTGGCTGCGCGAGTTGGGCGAGGCGTTCCCCGACGGCCGGTTGTACGCAGACCTGCGCGGGCACGGCGGTGACCGGCCGGCCCTGGCGAGTGAGATCGTCGGAGGCTTCCTGCGCGCGTTCGGTGTGCCGGCCGATCAGGTGCCACACGCGCCCGCCGAACAGCTGGGCCTGTACCGGTCGTTGACCGCGCGTCGCCGGTTGGCCGTGCTGCTCGACGACGCGGCCACCGCTGCCCAGGTCAGACCGCTGCTGCCGGCCGGTCCCAACGTCACGGTGGTGACCAGCCGCAGCAGACTCTCCGGGCTGCTGGTCGACGGCGGCGTGCCGATCCACCTCGAACCGCTGGATCGGCAGGCCGCGGTGGACCTGCTCGCGGCCACCATGAACGACCGGAGAGTCGACGAAGAGCCGTTACAGGCGGGCGAGTTGGTCGACCTGTGCGCACGCCTCCCGCTGGCGGTGCAGGTGGCCGCGGCACGACTGGCGGCGCGACCCACCCGGCCCATCACCACGATGGTGCGCGCGATGGCCGACGAGCGCGGCCGCCTGAACGCGCTCGCGCTCGACGGCGACCACACCGTACGAGCCGCGCTGGACGTCTCCTATCGCGACCTGCCCGAGCTCTCGGCCCTGCTCTATCGCAGTCTCGGCGTGCATCCGGGGCCCGACTTCGGGCCGATCGTCGGGGCAGCCGTGCTCGGCGCCCGTGCGGTCCCGGACCCCGAGGAGGCGGCACGATCCGTTCTCGAATCCCTCCTGGATCGGAACCTGATCACCGAGGCAACGGATGGCCGCTACCGGTTCCACGACCTGATCCGACTCCACGCGGTGGCCAAATTGTCCGATCGCCCGAGCCAGGAACAAGACGACGCGGTGCGCGCGATGCTCGACCACTACCTGGCCACGGCGACCCGGGCCGAGGAGATCCTCGAACCCCAACATCGCTCATTGGCCCGCGACTACGCCGACGACGGCGTCCCGTATGTGGAGTTCGCCGACGAGAAGGAAGCGCTGGCCTGGCTGGAGGCGCACCGGGTCACCCTGGTGGCCGCGGTTCGCACCGCCGACGAAGCCGGACTCCACTCCGTGGCGTGGCAGTTGACCGACGCGCTGTGGCCGCTGTTCCTGCGCGGCAAATATCTGGCGGACGCGCGTACCGCCCACGTGATCGGATTGCGCGCGGCACGCGCCTGCGCCGATTCGGCGGCGGAGTCACGGATGTTGACCTCGGGCGGGTTGTGCGAGTCGAGCGCGGGCGGCCATGCCGAGGCGCTGCGGATGTTCACCGACGCGATCCGGGTGTGTGTGGATTCCGCAGACGCGGTCGGCGCCGCTCGAGCTCGCAACTACACCGGTCTGGCGCTGCTTCGCCTGGGTCGACTGGACGAGGCGGCCGAGGCGTTTCGCGAGGCCGAGACCCGGTGTCGGGCGTTGGGTGACGATCGTCCGGCTGCGCTGGCCCGCTTCAATCGGGCCGACGTGGCGCTGCGTTCGGGCCGGCTGGACCGGGCTCTCGAACACGCCGAGGCGGCCCGGGCCGAACTGGCCCGGGTGGGCGACGAGTACAACGCCGCCCGTGCCCGGGCCCTGATCGGCCGCGCGTTGTCGGCCTCGGCCCGGCACGATCAGGCCGAGGCACATCTGGCCGCGGCACTGGATGTGCTCAGAGACCACAACGCGCGGGTGGAGGTCGCGCATGTGCTCACCGCGCTCGGCGAAACGGCCGCGCTCCGGGGTCGTCCCGAGCACGCGCGGCAGTTGTACACCGAGGCGCTGGACCTGTACGACGCCGCTCGGGCCCCGGCGGCCGAGGATGTTCGCGCGCGGCTGCGCGACCTCGGGCCGCCGGGGTGATCCGCGACTCAGCGCGGCGCGGCCTCCCGGACGGCCAGCGCGTGCAGGATCGAGGCGTACACCGGCCACGAGGGATCACCGCTCGACCGCCGCGCCGGGCCGGCCGTCGCACCGCCGATGCGGACCAGGGCCAGCGTCGGTCCGCAGACGATCATCGTGACGAGAGCGCCGGGATGGCTCGTGGCCAACTCGCGGTCGCGAGCCCCGACCCGGGACCACGACGGCAGGCCGGGCTCGTCCACCACCAGGACATCAGCCAACTCTGCTTGATCGCAGCACAGTTCCGCGCGCAGATGCCGGTCGACGACGACCCGCCCGTCCTCGGAGCGGATCAGCACGGCGACCGAGACGGCGCCGCGATCGGTCGGTCCCGAGTTCGGGCAGGCCCGAGCCCCCGTCATCGGATCGGTCCCGGCAGGTCCGCGACCCGGACGAACGGTCGCCCCGGGGGCACCTTCAGTTTGAGGTGCCGGTACATCAGGGCGCGGGTGTTGCGGGCGAACCTGCCGGGTTCGGAGGTGATCCGCGCGGCCACCCGGGCGTAGTCCGACTGTCGGAATTCCGTCGGGATCCGGGACAGTTGCCCCACCATCGACCGGCGATGGCGGATCCGCGGCGCGAAGGCCGCCAGATCGCCCAGCGGGGACGCGGGATCGATGTCCTGTTCCGGGTAGGTCGCCAGCGCCACCGGAGCCCCGGTGGCGGTGCCGTACAGGCTGAGCGAGCCGTGATCACCGACCACACAGTCCGCCGAGACCAGCACGCCACGCCAGTCGTCCTCCGGCGGGATCAGCACCAGGCCCTCGCGCAGCGACTCGGCCAGCCAGGACCGCACCTGCCAGGCGCCGTGCCCGCTCCACACGTTCGGGTGCATCAACGCGGTCACCCGGTAGGCGTCGCGTGGCAGTTCCGTGGTCATCCGATGCAGCAACTCGGGTGTTCGGCCGAGCAGCGAGTTGCCACCCCAGGTCGAGGTGACCACGACGTGTCGTTGTCGGGCGCCGATGCGCAGTGCGTCGCGATAGCGCGCACGATCGGGGCGACTCGCCACCAGGCAGTCGTAGTTGGGGTCGCCGGCGACCACTGCCGCCGATACCGCCTCCGGGCAGGCGACACCGAGCCGGGCCAACTCCTCTGCGTGCGCGAGCAGGATGCCGGCCGGCACCAACCGCCCGTCCCTGATCAGCCATTGCGCGGCCAGTCCGTAGGTTCCGCGCGGGGCCACCATGCGGCCGCCACGCGGAGCGGACACCAGCTTGTTGTGCCCGGCACCGTGTGCCATCACGAGCACCGGCGCGTCCAGTTCGTGCAGTCCCTCGTGCCCGGCCGCCAACGCGAGGTCGAAGCGCATGTCGACCGCGCGCTGCCACGGCAGCGTGGTGGCACCGAGCCGATCCAGGAATTCCGCGACCCCCGAGGCGAAGACCGTGGGCGCCATGGTGAAGAACACGTGTACTCGCAGATCCCCCTCCAGGAGCCGAACGGCGTCGATCAGGCGCTGCCCCGACGTGACGTTGTGCACCACGACGAGCACCCCCCGCACCGCCGATCGGGTCGTCCACCGTGCCGCGTCCGGTCGGACGGGTACGGGTCTCCAATCGTTGTTCGCCATGATCGTCATCCATGCCTCCATGAGCGTCGTCACCACCGGACGGGCCCCGTTCCCCCGTGGCCGGGCGGTCGGTTCGGTCGTTGCGGCGAAGCACTGCCGCCGACTCGGACATCCCCGATGAAGCGGATGAATTCATTGCAGGTCGCCTGCAATGCGCCTGCAGGAACGCGGCCAACCGGAACGCGCCGTCACGCATAGGCGATTTCCGGTCGATTGCGGGTGCCGGCGTTCTGGTGGCGCTGTGGCGGGACGTGCCACAGTGGTTGGACGACACCTCGGCACCGGGCGCGTTGGCCAGGGAGGACTGGGGCGGGGGGATAACGCGGTGCTATCGATCCACGTGCTGGGACCGATGGAATTGTGGGTGGACGGTACGCGGCAGCCGTTGGGATCGCTGAAGGAGCGGTGCGTGCTGGCCGTTCTCCTGGGTGCCGAAGGAGCCGCGGTCTCCACGGACTCGGTGATCAGTCGGGTGTGGGACGACGAGCCGCCGATCACCTCGGTCGAGACGCTGCGCAGCTACATATCCCGACTGCGCAACCGGCTGCGCGCCACGGGCGACGCCGCGCGATTGTCCTCGGATTCGCGAACGTACCGACTGCTCGTGGATCCCGAGTCGGTCGACTTCCGTCGCTTTCGCCGACTGCACGAACAGGCCAACGCCACCGAGGATCCGGCCTCGGCCGCCGAACTCCTGCGCACGGCCGAACAACTGTGGCGCGGACAGCCGTTCGCCGGGCTGCCCGGGCTGTGGGTGGAGTCCATGCGGGACAAGCTCAAGGAGCAGCGCCGGCAGATCCGCGAACGTCGCATCCACCTGGAGCTCGTCCTGGGTCGACACGCGGAGGTCGTGGGCGAGTTACGGGATCTGGCCGCGCGTCACCCCGTCGCCGAACCGGTGGTGGCCGATTTGATGCTCGCGCTGTACCGCTGCGGGCGATACAGCGAGGCGTTGGAGACCTACCGGCGGACCCGCGCCCGGCTGAACTCCGAACTGGGCGCGGATCCCGGACCGGACCTGGAACGGCTGCACACCCGGCTGCTGCATCGGGATCCGGCCCTGTCGGTGCCCGCCCGGTTGCGCACGGAGCCGCCGGTGCGGGCGTTGTCCGCCGAACCGGCCGTAACGGCGCCCGACACGCTGCTGCGGGACACCCGGCACTTCATCGGCCGACGCGCCGAGGTGGCCGCGCTGTTGCGCAAGGACGATGTCGGGAACGCGCTGCCGATCACGGTGATCTCCGGCCTGGCCGGGGTCGGCAAGACCTGCCTGGCGATCCACGCCGCGCACCGCATGCGGGCGAGCTATCCGGACGGCCGGCTGTATCTGAACCTGCACGCGCACGATCCGCACGAGGCGCCCGTGGAGCCGACCGAAGCACTGGGGTCGCTGCTGATCTCGACGGGCACGCCGGCACAACACTTGGCCCCCACACTCGATCTGCGCGCGGCCCAGTGGCGACGGGAGATGTCCGACCGGCGCGCGCTGATCGTGCTGGACGACGTGCGAGACGCCGCGCAGGTGCGATTATTGCTGCCGGGGAGCCCCAGTTGCCGGGTCCTGGTGACCAGCAGGCGGCGACTCACCGATCTCGAAGGCGCCGGTTCGCTCTCCTTGGAGGTGCCCGACACGGCGGACGCGGCGGCCCTGTTCACCCGGATCGCGGAAGAGTCCCGGAAGCTGGACGACGCGGACCGCGCGCTGGTCGACGAGATCGTGAATCGGTGCGGCAACCACCCGTTGGCGGTGCAACTGACGGCGAATCGCTTTCGACACCGCGCCTGGCGGGTCCGCGATCTGGCCGCACGCCTGGCCCAGGCGACCCGGCGACTGGACGTGATCGACGCTCCCCCGGGAATCTCGATGGCGTTTGACCTCTCCTACGCGGAACTGGGCCCCGCCGCGCGATCGGTTTTCCGCCGCCTCGCCCTGCACCCCGGTCCCGACCTCGCGTGGCCGGCGGCGGTGGCGCTGTGCGGCGTCGGACCGGACGAAACCCGGCGGGCCATCGACGAGTTGGTGGAGACCCACCTGCTGGACGAGCCCGCCCACGACCGCTATCGCTTCCACGACCTGGTGCACGACTTCGCGATCCACTCGGCCCACCACGAGGAGCCGGATCGAGAGCGCGCGGACGCGCTGGGACGGCTACTGGATCTGTACCTGGACCTGGCCGATCAGGCCGATCGGCTGGCCTACCCGCACGGGCGGCGCTCGGGCCTGGTGCCGGTGCCGGCGCGTCGGACGACTCCGCCGTTCGCGACGGCCGAGGAGGCGGAGGAATGGCTCGGCGGTGAACGGCTCAATCTGGTGGCCGCGACGCGGTCGGCGGGCGTCGAGTCGCCCGAGCACATTCGCTTCCTGCCCGAGGTGCTGGCCCGGTCCTTGTTGAAATGGGGCTCGTGGGAGGTTGCCCGCGACCTGTACAGCGCCTCGCTCGAAGCGTGGCGCCGCGACGGCACGCCGAATCCCCGGGCACAAACGCACTTGCTGATCGAGCGCGCCTCGATCCAGTGGCGCCTGGGCGCGCACGACGCCGCGTTCCGCGACGCCGCCGAGGCACTCGCGCTCGCCGAGGACGCGAAGGACCTGCGCGGCCGGGTCGAGGCCCTCGCCGAGATCGGCGCGACCCACGTGCGCGCGGGTCGGCTCACGGCCGCCCGGGAACATCTGGAACGGGCGTTGGCGATGCACGGCGGTATGGACAATCCACACGGACGGGCCGGAATTCTGCTGCACCTCGCCGTGACGTTCGGCCATCTGCGGAAATTCGATCGGGCGGCCACCCACTTATTCGCCGCGCGAGACATCTATGAATCGCTCGGCGAATGGCGCGAACTGGCGAAGATCCTCAACAACATCGGCGAGCTCTATTTTCTCCAGGATGATTTCGACAACGCCGAGCGCTACTACCTGGAATCGCTCGACGTGGTCCGGCGAAGCAATGCTCGGGCCGAATACGCGGTACTGATGAACAATCTGGGTCAGGTCGATCTCGCGCGCGGTAATCCGACCGGCGCCTTGGCGCGCTACGCGCAGGCGCTCCGCGTCTACGCACAGATCAACGACCTGCGCTGCGAGGCGGACACCCGGATCAACGTCGGCCTCGCGCACCTGGCGATGAACGCTCCGGACGAGGCCCTCGAACACTTCGCCCGGGGCCGCGAGATCGCCGAGCGCATCGACGACGACCTGCACCGGCAGCGGGCCGCCGCCGGCTTCGCCCGGGCCCGCCGCGACTTGGGCGACCTCATCGGCGCCCGTACGGAATATCGGACGAGCGCGGAACTGGCCCGTCGAATGGGCATCGAACTCGAGGAAGCGCACGCACTGGCCGGTTTGGCACGGACGACCGAGGCAATCGACGGCGCGCTCGCCGCCCGTCCGTACTGGTCGTCCGCGCTGGCCTGCTATGAGCGTCTGGGCGCCGCCGAGGCGGACGAGGCACGCACCGCACTGGGCCGCATCGACGACGCGGCGGGCTGACTCAGACCCAGAACGCGAACGTCGACCAGAAGTCGGCCGCGCCCATCATGAAAGTGGCAGGCAAAAAGTAGAGGCTCTCGAGCATGGTTGGTTCGAACCTTTCAACGTGCGATTAAGGCCGACAATTAATCCGGTCGGCAGCAGAACCGTAGCAGGGAAATTGCGTTCTCCGCATCCCCGTCACCACGTTCGGTGATCATGGTTCTTCGACACGTTTCCCGAAGGCCTCGATCAACGGATCGGTTTTGTACGATTGCCTCGATTGATGCGGATCGAGGAGGTCGCGGATACCTGCGCCCGGCTTATTCTTTCCGCCCGATCCGCCCTTTCGGGCGGATCCACCAATTCGGCCAGCGCCTCGGGTGCTCCGCGCATCTCGCGCATGCCGGGGAAGGCGTTGACGTCGATGATCGACGGGGAGCCGTCGACCTCCAGGATGTCGACGCCGTACACGTCCAGCCCGAAGGCGATGCCGACCCGGCGGGCGAGTGTGGACCAGCCGGTGGGGAGGTCCTCGGGCGCGATCGGCTTGGTTTCGGCGGGGCCGTCGAGGGCGGTACGACGCAGGCCGGCGAAGACGTGGCCGTCGACCACCCACAGCTTGTGGTCCCAGCCGCCGTTGTCGACGAACTCCTGGGCCACGATCGGCTCGTCGGGCCACTCCCGGGCGAGCGCGCCCAGTGCGTCCGGGTCGTCGACCCGGGCGACCAGGTCGTGTCGGCGGCTGTGCCGGCTCTTGACCATGAGCGGGAACGCCGGGCCGGTCGCGAGCAGCCCGGCGGGAGAGGCGAACGCCGTGGTATCCGGGAACGGCAGCCGGGCCGCCCAGGCGAGTTCGGCCATGCGTACCCGGTCCTGGCATGCCCGCGTGGCCGCCGCGGAGTTGAGCACCCGGGCGCCGTGCCGCTCGGCCCGCTCCGCGAAGGCGAGCGCCTTCGCGGTACGGGCCTTGAGCAGGTAGACGTCGGCGGTGATCGGGTGTCGGTCGGTGACGGTGTCCGGATCGAGCGCGACCACCTCGTGACGAGGTGTCAGCAGGGCGCGGGCTTCCGCCAGGAGGGGGTGGTCGGGCCGATCGGTGACAAGGCAGATCCGCACGTGTGCACGCGCCCCGTCAGCCGACGTACGCGGGCGGCGCGGCGTCGACGATCGGAGTGGTACCGGCGCGGGCGGGGGTGATCACGGGCCTGGCGCGCAGCTGCGTGCGGGCGACGCCGTTCGCGGCGACACTCGTACCGACCGCGGCACCGATGCCGGCGCCGGCGCCGCTCGCGAGGTCGAGCACCGCGCGGGCCACCCGGGCCACCCCGTCGGGCACGCAGCGGAAGCTCGGGAAGTCGTTGATGTCCACCACCATCGGCCCGTCCGGCCCCTCGATGATGTCCACGCCGAACAGGTCGAGCCCGAAAGCCGCGCCGATTCGGTGCATGAGCGCGGCCGTTCCGCTCGGTAGCGGTACCCGACTCTCGCGGACGGGATGCTCCGGATGCAGCGGTGAGCGCCGCACGGTCGCGTGGAGTTCCCCCGAAATCGAGTACACCTTCAGGTCCTGGCCCGAATTGCGCACGTACGCTTGAGCCAACAACGGCCCTTCATCGACGAGTTCGCCGCCCAACCGGGCCAGTTCCGCGGGCGTGGACACCAGGTGCACCGAACGCCCGGAACTGCCGCCGACCGGCTTGACCACGAGCGGGTAGCGATCGGCGGGAATCGAGGAGAGCAACTCGGGAACGGCGGCGAAATAGGTGACCGGCATCGGCAACCCGTGGGCACGCGCGATCACCGCGGCCACCGCCTTGTCGCGCACCGATCGAATCGCGCGCGCGTCGTTGATCGTGGTCAGCCCGAGCGCCGCCGCGGCCTCCAACATGCTCAGCCCCGGACCGCCGGAAACCGTCTTGAGCACCCACGCATCGTGCGAACCGGCCCGGATCAGGTCGGACAACTCGATCAACGAACTGCCGGGCCGCACGATGTCGACGTGATGCCCCCACGCGTCGAGCTGTCGGACCACGTCGAGCGGCATGCCGTCGTGGCGGTAGTGCTCCTCAACGAGGAATGCCAGTTTCATCGATATCCCCCCGGGACGGCCGCCGTTCCCCCATCCGGCAGAACATTGACGGCACAGCATGCCACGCGCGCCGTGGACGACCGGCACACACCCCACCAAACTCCACGGGTGACCACCATCATGGGCCATTTGGGGGGTGATTCGTCATCAGTCAAGAGTAGAGAGGAATCGGGTGCTCCGCTCGGACGCCCGGCATAGAGCAGGTCAAGGCGTACGCGGAGGTGCGGCGCGGGGTACGGGGAGTGGATCGGGGGACGCGGGGGTGGGTCGGGGGCAGGCGGGGTGGGTCGGGCGGGCGCGGCACGGGCGAGACGGGGCGAGGCGGGGCGAGGCGGGGCGGGGCGTACCAGGTGACGGGGCGTGCGCGGGGCCGGGTGGGCGCGACGTGGGCGGGGTCAAAGCGGGGGCGGGGTAAGCGGGTGCGCGACGGCGGCGGCCGTGCCCCGTGGACGAACGGCGACGGCCGTACCGGGGACGGAACGAGGACGGGACGAGGGCGGGACGGGGCCTGGGGGATGGAGACAGCCCGCGTCGGGGACCGGGACCGGGAGCGGGAGCGGGAGCGGGCCGCTCACGCCGAGTGTGGCCCCGGGTGCCGGCCGGGGGTCGGCCCGGCGGGGAGATCGGACGCGCCGGCGACGCCGGTGATTCCGGCGATCCCATCCAGCAGCCACGTGATCGCGTCGATCGGCGCGCCGCGCACCGGCGCCGGGACGTCGAACACCTCGGCCGCGTCGATCGCCGCGAGCGAGGCGCCGAGGGTGCCGATGTGCTCGCCGGCCGCGACCACCGCGGCCAGTTCGGGCAGTACCTGCACCTCCTCCACTCGCAGGTGCGCGTCGATCGTCTCCACCACGGCCTCGACGGCGGCGGCCACCATCCACGCACGCTCCGGGTCACGGGCCAGGCTGCCGATCATCGCGGTGACCACGGTCAGGTCGTGGTCGATCCGGTGGTGATCCGCCTCCAAGCGGTTGAGCAGCAATCGCAGTTCCGGACGGGCCACCCGCAACACCGGCCACAGGCACGCGTCCTCGTAGTCATGATGGGCCATCAGGATCCGGGCGAGCAGCCGCCATTGGGCCAGGACGTCGGCGACGGGCGCG
Source organism: Embleya sp. NPDC025285 (assembly GCF_055558835.1). NCBI lineage: Bacteria > Bacillati > Actinomycetota > Actinomycetes > Kitasatosporales > Streptomycetaceae > Embleya > Embleya sp. NPDC025285. Next base: position 19,176 of record NZ_JBVHLU010000046.1, on the reverse strand, counting down.
CCCTCGTCGGTGTGCGGCACCCGGATCCGCCCCGCCATAGGAGCTAGGTCGCGGCGCAGCGCGGTGTGTACGAGCCGGATCCCGGTGAAGCGCAGGAGCGGGGAGGAGGCGGCCTGGGTGGCGGCGGGCATGGGGCGGTTCCTTTTGCGAACGGCGACGGCGCGGGCGTCCGGCCAACGCGTGGCGCGGCCGAGGCCGCGTGGACGCGTCAGTGTCACGCGCGTCAATCAACGTCCGATGCACATTCGATCAACGCCTGTCCGCAGGGTGCGTGAAGCGCGAGCCGAGTCGGGCCCACCCCGATCGGGCGGTCGGGCGACGGTCGATCGGCGGCCCGGCGTGCGGGCTCCCCGCGCGCCGGGTTCGTCATGCCATCCGACAGCCGCCTGCGGCTGTCCTCAAAGGCCGCCGCCTCGGCATCCACCAAGTCATGATCCCCACCACAAAGCGGCGCCCCGGGCCCGCCCGCCGACCACGAACGAACCACCACCTTCGCGGCCCCGCGATCGCGCGACCCACGACACACGGACCCGCCGCACACGGCACCGACGAACCGTCGACCACCGCACAGGCGGCCGACACCGCCCCCCGGCGGCCCTCGGCGACTCCACATCGACATCAATAGGGCAACGGGCGCCCGGAAGGTGTACGCAAATCCGCCGGCGGCTGCGGCCGCGGGGAAACGGGGCGTTTGACGATCCTGATCCGCGTCATGGCCACGTCCTCCTGGTCGTTCCGGTCACCGGCACAATCGCCGTCGTGCGCGCGCCGCGCACTATCTGCTCCTTCGATACCCACCGGGACGCGCCGAACCCCACCTCCGACGAACAACCGCCTCATTCCGCCGGCCGATTCCCGATTTTCCCGCCTCACCACCCCGAATCGCCCTTATCAACGGGCACTTGAACACCTTTCGACACCGGGCCGCGCCGTGTCGCCCGACGCCGAACACACCACCTTGGGCAGTCCGCGCAGAGCCACGCCCAACTCGACGGCACCCCAGTGCAGTTGCCGCGCCCATCGCGGGTGTCCACGCGTACACCCGCGCTGATCGCGGTCCTCGCGGGGCTTCCCGACCCACCACCTCCGGAACGACGCCAGGGGGAGGTGCGCACCCCGGGGCACGGTCCGATCGACGCGCCGCGCCACCGCCCCGCCCCATCGGGCTCGGCCCGTCGCGCCAGGGCCTCGCCGCACCACAACCGCCTCACCGCAACATCGGATCACCGCACCACCGGATCACCGCGCCACCAGATCACCGAGGCGCCGCACCTCACGGTGGTCATCCTCACCGCGACTATAGTAAGTATGATTTTCCAACTTACTCGCGGAGGCGATGGTATGGATCATGCGGGAGTGGTGCGGGTGGGGGCGGGGCGAGGGCGGGTCGAGTCCGTACGTGAGATTGCTGTGGATCGGTCCTGGTGGGCGTGGGCCGGTGCACATGGTGGGCATCTCGCGGCGCTCGCGCTCGATGCGATGCGGGACACGTTGTTCGAGCGGTCCGACGCTGGGCGGTCGGTGCGGACCGTCAACGCGCACTTCCTCAGGCCGGTCGACGATCGGCCGTTCGTCCTGGCGACCACGGTCGAACACGCCGGACGAGGTACCTCGGTGGCCTCGTTCCGTGCCGAACAGGCCGGCGATCCGGTGCTGCTGGGCTCGGCGGTGTTCGGTGCCCGGCGTCCCGGTCCCGATCAGAACGGCGGCCCGGCGCCGACGGTGGCGCCGGTGGAGGCTTGCGCCCCGCTGGAGCTTCCGGTCGAACTCGTGCCGTTCGCAAGGCGTTTGGAGATCCGGCCGGCGACCGCGACGCTGCCGTTGTCGGGTGCCGCGGACGCCGAATTGACGGCTTGGATACGGTTCGCCGACGGCAGGCCGTTGGATGCGGCGGCCGTGGTCGTACTGGCCGATGCCCTGCCGCCGGCACTGTTCGCGCGCTGGACCAGGCCCAGGCCGGTCCCGTCGGCGGAGTTGACGGTGCACTTCGGCGACGCCTTGGACGAAGGCCCGGCGCCCGGGTGGGCCCTCGTCCGGATCCGCACCGAACACGCCGGCAGCGGCTGGGCCATGGACGACAGCGCGGTCTGGACGCCGGACGGCCGCCTCCTCGCCCTCGGCCGCCAGGCCCGCCGGGTCCTGCCCGACTCCGCGCCCGCAGACACGCCCGCCTCGCCCGCCTCGGTGGCTCCGTCGTCTGCCGGCTCCTGACCGTCGCGGCCGCGTCGCTCCGGTCGAAACGCCGAGATCCCGCCCACCCTTGCGGGTGGGCGGGATCTCGGCGGGGCCTACAGCCCCGCGTCACGACGTGTCAGCCGCGCCGCACGCTGCGCTGGGCCGTCTCGACGACACCAGTGACATGCGCCGGGGTCATCTGCAGCAAGCCGCCGACCTGATCGAGCAGCGCCCGCTCGGCCGAACCGATCCCGCCCTCCGCGGCGGCGATCAACGCCGCCCGGGTGAGCAGCCATTCCCGCCCCTGCGGCTGGAGTTGGTCGCCGAGCGGCACCAGCACCGGAGGCAACTCGAAGCCCGCACCCGCGAGATCCGCATCCAACTGGGCCACCGAGTACCAGGACACGCCCGCCTCGACCACCGCTTCGGTGGCCACCGTCCGCGCCGCCGTGGACGGCGTACCGGCAACTCGCAGCATGGTCACCGCAAGCGCCCGCATCCCCTGGCCCAACAGCTCGGAGATCTGCGCGCTGGTCGCGCCCTGCAACACCGTGTCCTCGTACGTACCACCACAGGTCGCACACTCGACGTGCGTGCCCTGGTCCTTGAACGGGAAAATCGGAATGAAGAACAGCGTGAACCAGCGCCGAGCCAACTTCAGGTGATACTGCCGATCACCCCCGCACCTCGGACAGTGAAAAACGCCCTCGGAAAGCGTCTTGAATATGGTCTTGAAACCCCAAATGAGCATATTCCCAATCCCCGCTGTCAACGCAACGGCCCGATGCTCCCATACCGCACCCTCCGAGCCGATGCGCCGGGTGAACACGGTGCAGCCCCGGCGGCAGGGGGCGAGTTCGCGTTCCAGGCCGGCTCGACGACCGGCACCGGCCGGCCGGTCGGCACCCGCCGCTCTGCGACCCCATGGAGGTGATGAGCAACAGCGAGACCCGAGAAACGACAAACACCCGTCTCGGCCGAAGCCAAGCACGGGTGCCGATCGGTGCTGCTCGGAGACCGAACCGCATGTACTGAAGGTGTGGGGCGTTCACGAGTGGGGGCTGACCTGGAAAGTGACATCGAACGCATGCTCGGTTTCCCGTGCAGTGGATGATCGTTTCCCGGGAGAGGCCTCTCGCGTGGTGGCTGAAGACGCACGGCCCGGCCCCGCACGAGCGACGTGTGCCCGTCTCGGGTGTCGATCCCAAGGTGTCCGCGTCTGGAGGTACTCGATGGGACACCGTCGTGGCGGGCAGTGTCAGGCAAGGTCCAGGGCTCGGACCACCGTGCCGTCTTCTGTGCGGCACTCGATGACATACGTAAGCATGCTCGCGTAGGACACGAATGCCGAGGAGACCGAATCCGTGCCCGGCCTGCCGTCGTGAAGGTCGTCCATGACATCCTCGTCGCACACGTCGACGATGTGGCGGTTGTCAGGATTTCCCAGGTCGGCGGCCAGCAGGTAGTTCACGCTGGTCGTCGCGGACAGGATCGGGTAGCACTCGGCTCCGTTCTTCAACAGGTCGCGTTCCTCGTCCTGTCGATAACCGAAGAAATTGTCCTCGTACCACAGGTCGTCGCTGTCGCTCTCGTCGTAGTCGTTGCCGTCATGGTCCGCGGGCGGGTTGTGGCGGTCGAAGTCGAGGCGGACCTGCACTTCGGGTCCCGGCCCGGACAGTACTTGCCGGACCTCGCGGAGCCACGAGGGCAATACGACCGCGTTGCGCCGCTCCAGATGATCGAGCAGTGCCGCTTCGTCGCGGTGGAATACGATCCCGGGGAACCTGGCCACGAAGACGCGCAGCGCGGCCTTGTCCTCCTCGGGCAACGACGATCGGCCGATCCAGTCGAGGGCCTCGGAGGCCGAGCCCGTGACGCGGTGGGCCCCGTAGTCGAAGTCGTCGTAGATGATGTCGGCAATACCGCCAAAGTCGCGTGAACGGGCGTCTGTGTGTTCGGGCACGGGGCCTCTCCTGAGTGATCGTCAGAACGCCGGAGATCGTATATCGCCGCGGCGACAGCCGGCGGAGGCGGTCGACGGCCCGTCACGAGCCGGGCTTGACCTGCGAAGAATCAACGAACGCGCAAGTGATTTCTCGCGCAGGCGGTGCACCTCCCGTTGCCGGCCGGTTGTCCCGCCGACTCTCCACGGCCAATGCACTTTTCGATGGCGACTGGCCGGTCACGCGGGCCGGTTCCAGGCGCGTCGGACTGCCTGCGGCCCCGTTTGTGGACGGCCGCTCACGTTCTCAAGCGGGGCACACACATTATGGTCAACTCCCCTGTCCAGACATCGAGTTCGCCCGTGCGCGGCTGTGTCGCAACGGCACACGAGGCAACTTGGCCGTTCCCCGGATGGATGTGTGCCCCCCCTGTTGACGATGACTGGCGACACATCAGGGACGTGTGTGACCGGCGGTGCTGGAGGTGTTCGTCATGGAGGACACGGACGTGGTTCCCATGCTCCGGAAGGCTGTCGGTTTCTACTACGACCGAGTCGAAGAACTCGACGAGCGGCTCGGGTTCCTGCGGGCGGAGATCGAGCGGGTCTAGGCCGAGCGGTCCCGCGCGTGGGAGGTGCACGAGCGTCTTTCCGAGGACCTGACCAGAGTCCTGGATGCTCGCGCGACCAACCAAGCGATCGATCCCGAGGACCGGGTGGACGATGACGCAGTCGAGGAGCCGACTGTTGTCGATGACGCGGGCGTTTCGGAGTCCGACGAGGTCTCGGCGGTGCGTCGCACGACATGGCGGGGTTCGCTTACCCAGGGAATCCTGCGGGTGCTCGCGGGGTCGGGCCGCCCGATGCGGGCACGTGAACTCAACGAGGCGCTCGGGCGGGAGGAGACGCGGTCCCGCCGCGAGACCATGCGAACGACATGCAAGCGCCTGGCGCCACGCGGTGAGGTCGTGGAAGTCGAGCCCGGGCTCTACCGGATCGCCTGGCAGGGGCGTGACGAGGAGGGGGTCGCCCGACGTAGTCGCCCTCATATGAAGTCGACCCCTCCCGAGGGAGGGGCCGCGGCGCCGATTAGAGGATTGCCGCCTCGCCGGTGCCTTCGACGTGGTCCCCAATCAGTGGCTCACGCGTGCCTTCGAGGTTAGAGGAAACACTCTCGCCTTGGGGGCCGCGTGGCCTATTTCGTCGTCTCCGGCGGCTCTTCGTCGCGGGGGCGGAGAGGCCGATCCTTGAGCAACGTATCGGATCCGACGCCGTCCTCCTCCTCGATGCCTTGGCCGAACTCGGCCTGCCCACACGGGTATGCGCGGCCGACCGCGCCTACACCGACCAGAAAGCGACGGTGTTTCAGACGCCCGTCAGGCGCCTGGGCTACCGCCTCGCCCTGGACTTCAAGGAAGGCGGACGCGGCCGCCAGGGCAGCTTCCGCGGGGCACCGCTGATCGATGGATGCCTGGCCTGCCCGCAAATGCCGGAACCGTTGCGCGAAGCCACAACTGGTTTGAAGGACAAACAGATCCGGATCCGCAGCAACGAGCTCCAGGCGTCGATCACCGTGTGCGAGCCCTCCTACCTGCACCGCAAGGAAGGAGCCGACGAACGAGGCGCGATCCGGCTTCAATGCCCCGCTGCGGGCCCTCGCCCACGGTCAACTGCGGGCGCCGCGAGCGCCTGCACCCCACCGTTCGCGACCCGGGCTCTCGCCCGTCGGCGGCCCTGGACCTGAGCGACCGACGGCAACGGGCGGCCCACCCGGCCGCCCGCCCCACCGTGGTCCTCCCCGAGGGCGAAGTCGCGAGGCCGCCCGCGGTCGAGGGCCTGCCGGCGATCTGCCGGCAGACCACGATGACGGTCCACGCGGACGCCGCCATCCCGAAATACCGGCAGGACTTCCCCCCCTCTCGCCGGCCTGGGACGCCACCTACAAACCGATCCGCAGCCACACGGAAGGCATGAACGGCTGGCTCAAAGGCATCCCCATCGACATCGGGACAAGAAACACCGACCCGTGCGCGGACACGTCGCCCAACACCTGTTGGTCGCGATCCTGCTGATGATCGCCAACTCGACACACTCGGCCGCCGGCTCGACCGGAACACCGATTCGACGGACCTCGACCACCACCACGATGTGATGGACACGGGACGAGCCGACTGGGCCCCACTCGCCGACTGCAGACCACCGCCACACATCGACTGATCCGCCCCGCGAACCACACATCGGCAACCAGCCCCGACACCCACCGGCCCCGAGGCCCACACGCATGCCCGCGACAGCGGCACGAGCACCGCCAGCACCCACGCGCACCCGCCCCAGCCGGTCTCGGAGCCCTCAACAAGCCCCTGAACGCCGAAATCCCGCCCACCCTCACGGGCTGAACGGGATCTCGTCAATCGAACTCAGGCCATCTCAAGAACGGCCCCAGGTGTGTCCGAGGGGGGACTTGAACCCCCAAGCCCTTTCGGGCACTAGCACCTCAAGCTAGCGCGTCTGCCAATTCCGCCACCCGGACGAGTGGGCGCAGGGGTGGTGCCCTGCGTGCTTGGCAAGGATAGCAAGGTTCGGGAGGGCTTTGCGACACGGTTACCTGTTGGTCGGTTTGGCCGGCCCCGGTGGGCGTTTTGTGGGGATCAGGTGGTGGGTGTGGGTGGGGGCGTGGCGGGTGAACATTCCTGGGAGGAGTCGATCGGGAGGGGAATCCCATGCAGCTCGGCAGGCCGGTGGCGACGGGTGTGGTCGTGGAGCGGGTGACGCGGGAGGAGGAGCGGGAGCGGGACGTGGTGGCGTCCGAACCGAAGGAGGGTCGGGGGGCGGATGGGCGGGCCCCGGCGGTGCCTGCGGTGGAGGTGCCGCCGGTGGTCGCCGGGCGATGATCGGCCGGCGGCGGCTGCCCGAGGAGCGGGCGAGCGTCGCGCCCGTGGGGTACAAGGTCGCGGCGCTGTTGTTGTCGGTGGACGGTGATCGGGCGAGCTTCGCCGGCGTGTCGATCGGGCGCGGTCAGCCGTACGAGGTCGAGGCCGAGGCGCGCTGCGCGTACGGGCGACGGCATCGGCCGCCGGCGGCGCGCTGCGACTGCGGGTTCTATTGCCTGAATGCCGAATCGGACGCGCGCGACCTGATGTGCGTCACGGAGTATCGGCACGCCGCGCTGCTGCGGGTGGACGTGCTGGGCGGCTATATCCGCTTCGAGCGCGGCTTCCGGTACAGCCGGCAGCGGGTCACCTCGGTGTGGGTCGGGGCCTGCGGGTGCGGCAGTCCGGCCGAGTTGCTGGTCGACGCGGGTACGGGGGTGGTGGGCCGGCGCGGCCTGGTCGGCAGTTGTACCGGGTGTGCGTCCGGGCGAGCGGGGTTGTCGTTCGGGTCGTACGCCCGCCTCGCCGGGGTACCGGTGGCCGCCGACGCCAGTCCGTACGTGCGCGGCGAGTACGAGATCGTGCCGCAACTGGTCGCCGAGGTCACCCTGCTCCAGGCCCGGCTCGACCGCTGTCAGGAGCAACTTGGTCGGCTGCTCGGATCGGATCCGTGAAGGAGCCGCCGCGAATGAGTCCGGTGGGGCCCTGGGGCCGTGGGGCCGTGAGGCCGGTTGGTCCGATGAGGCGGGCGGGCGCTGCACACTGCGTGAGAGCCGTAGGTCGTGGGGCTCCTGTGAGGCGTGAGCACCCTCTGGGCCCTGTGGGTCCCATGGTTCCCGTGCATCCGGTCGGTCCTGTCCGTCCCGTGGGTCCTGTCCGTCCTTTGAGTCCCGCCCGACCCGTGGGCCCCATGCATCCCGTGGGTTCCATGAGTCCGGCGAGCCCGGCCCCCAGCGAACCCGGCGAACCCGGCGAACCCGGGATGAGTTCCCGCCCATGAGCGCCCGCGAGGACGCACCGGGCCCGCGTGCGCTGCTGGTGGGCTGGGGGCTGTTCCTCGGCGCGGTCGTGCTGGTCATGGTGGACTGCACCGTCGTACTCGCCGGCTACTGGAACGCCACCGGCGACTGTCTGGAGCGATGGGGTTGCCGCGAACCGGCGGTCGGCCCGGCCGACGGTTCGCTGCTCGCCTTCGGGACGAGCCTGCTCGCGCTCTTCCTGGTCGCGGTCTCGACGGCGTTGCCGAGAGCGGGGCTGCGCGGCGTACGGCGATGGCTCGGCCTGGTCACCGTGGCGGGCCAACTGATCGGCGTCGCGACGGTGGTCGACGCCACGGGGTGATCGGGAAGGATCTCCCGGGTCCACCTGTTCTCGCTCGTGTGAGCGAGATGGTGAGCGTGACGACGACAGGGACCGGGACGTCGACCACGGCCGCGAGCACCGGTCCGCCCCGCACACGCCCCGAAGCCGGACGCGACCCGCGGACCACCGAAGGCATCGAGCCGGGAGGCGCCCGCCGGCCCGGGACAACTTCCGACTCCCCCGCCCACGAAGGCGTCCTCGACGTCGTGGTCATCGGCGCCGGGCAGGCCGGGCTGTCCGCCGCCTACCATCTGCGCCGCTCCGGACTGTCGTTCGTCGTACTCGACGCCGACGAGGGCCCGGGTGGAGCCTGGCGGCACCGGTGGCCCACGCTGCGGATGGAAGCCGTACACGGGATCCACGAGCTTCCCGGCCTGCCGGTACCGCAGATCGAGCCGGCCCGGCCCGCCTTCGAGGCACTGCCCGAATACTTCGCGACCTACGAGCGCACCTTCGACCTGCACATCGTGCGCCCCGTAGCCGTGACGGCGGTGCGGTCGACGCCTGCCCCGGACGCGACGCCCGGCCCCGGCACGGCGTCCCGCCCGACTCCCACCCCCGGCACGCCTCCCCTCGACAACGGCCCGCACACCACCGACTCGCACGCCACCGACTCGCACGCCGCACACTCGCCCAACGCGATCACCACGACGCAACCCCGCGCCTCCGCCGACCTGTTGACCATCGAGACCGACCGGGGCACCTGGACCGCCCGAGCCCTGGTCAATGCGACCGGGACGTGGCGCCACCCGTTCATCCCGTACTACCCGGGCGCCGGCGAGTTCCGCGGTCGGCAGTTGCACATGGCGGACTATCGCGGGCCGGCCGAGTTCGCCGGACGGCATGTGGTCGTGGTCGGTGGCGGTACGTCCGCCATCCACGCGCTCGCCGAGATCGCCGAGGTCGGCACCACCACGTGGGTGACCCGTCGGCCGCCGGTGTTCCGCGACGGGGAGTTCAGTGCCGAGGTCGGTCGGTCCGTGGTCGCCCGGGTGGAGGAGCGTGTTCGTGCGGGGCTGCCGCCGGAGAGTGTGGTGGCGGTGACGGGGCTGCCGCCGACGGCCGCGGTGCGCGCCGCGCGAGAGCACGGAGTGCTGACGCGACTGCCGATCTTCGATCGGATCACCGCTCTCGGAGTGGAATGGGCCGACGGCTCGTCGGTGCGCGCCGACGCCATCGTGTGGGCGACCGGATTCCGCGCTGCACTGCGGCATTTGGCGCCGCTGGACCTGCGCGAGCCCGGCGGCGGCATCAGGATGGACGGTACGCACACCGCGCGCGACCCGCGCATCCACCTTGTGGGGTACGGTCCTTCGGCAAGCACGATCGGTGCCAACCGGGCCGGCCGCGCCGCCGTGCACGATCTGAAAGCACTGCTCTCCACCGAGAGCACCGCTCACATCGCGGCCTGACCCCCGAGCCCGTCCGCGAGAGCCTCGTGCACGCAGCACCACGACACGGCCCGCACACGCATCACCGCACGTGCCCGCACAAGCATCACCGCACGTGCCGAAGCGCCCGTCGACGTCACTCTCCGCACACGCAAAGGATCTTGCGCCGGCGACGCCGATGCGGCATAACAATGATCACGCAACGGGTGGGAGACCAGGTGCCGCAGGATGTGCTGTTCTCGATTCCGTTCGAGGCCCCGATCAGTCCGTACCTGGACCAAGCCCGGAGCCGCCACCTCGACTGGGTCCGCAACCGCGGCCTGATCCGCACCGACGCGGGTCTGCGCGAATACACCTCGTGGGACCTGCCGGAAGCCGTCGGCCGCACCTACCCGCACGCGTCGCCCGACGACCAGTTCATGTTGATGAACTGGTTCGCGCTCGCCTTCCTGTTCGACGACGACTGCGACGCCGACCCGGACGCCGACGCCCGCACCAGGGCCCGGTCCGGCACCGACAGCACCCCTCTCGGCAGCCCCGCCGCCCGCCCGCGGTCCCCCGAACGCCCGGACCGCGTCGCCGAGATCGCCCGCGAACTGATCACCATCCCGTTCCGCGAACCCGGCACCCCGCCCGACCTGGTCTCCCCGATCACCCTGGCCTGGTCCGAGGTCTGGGCCTCGATGTCCGACGGCACCTCGGTGACCTGGCAGAACCGGTTCGCGGCAAGCTGGGCCCGATTCCTCGCCTCGCACGCGTCCGAGCTGCGGATGAGCGCCTCCCGGGCGGTACCCGATCTGGACAGCTATCGCGTGATGCGCCGCAACACCGCCGGCATACCGCACTCGCTCGACGCGATAGAACGCAGCCGCAGGTTCGAGGTGCCCGCCCAGATCCAGGCCCACCCGCTCATGCGCAGGCTGCGCGAGGCCGCGACCGACACGATCGCCTACATCAACGACATCCAGTCACCGGGCCGCCGCGGCCGCCGGGTCGCGTCGCACAACCTGGTCATGGTCCTGCGCGACCGGCTGGACTGCTCACACGACGTCGCCCTGCGCGAGGCGACCAGGATGACGTACGAGCAGCTCGACACGTTCATGACGCTCCAGGCGTACATGCCGCAGATCTGCGGCGAACTCGGTCTGGGCACGACCGAACGCATCGCCGTCGAGATGAGCGTCGAGGGGATGCGCAACTGGATCCGCGGCTACTACGACTGGGGCCTGCGATCCGCCCCCTACACCGTGCCCGACGTCGTCCCGGACGAACCCGCGCACGGCTACGCCGACGACCCGCACAACCCGGCCGCCACCCACCTGCGCACGCGGACGGCCTGACTGCGCGTCGGAAGTACCACACACAGATGGCCACTTCGCGACGCGGTCGACCAACCCCCGCGTCCGCGGCGCCTACTGCGGCGGCCCCGGATCCGCGTGCGCCGCCCGCGCCATCCACCCCTGCGTCTCGATCGAGATGACGTTCTCGCACCGCTCCACGAACCGCGCCTCCTCGGCCGGATCCAGCGGCATCCGCGCCACCCGATCGTCGCGCAACCGGCGTAACTGCTCGGCGGTCCGGGCGAACGAGATGAGGTTCTCTTGGTACCGAACGCCGTATCCGTACAACATCACCGACGCCGAGACCGTCGTAACCACCGGCACCCATGCCCCGAGCCGACCGCCACCCACCGTGCCCGCCACCGCCGCGAGCGCCATGCCGGTGAGCGCCAACACGAACTCGGCGAACTGGATCCGGGCCAACCCCCGCCGCATCCGCGACACCTGCGTCCGGTAGTAGCCGTCCGCCTGGACGTCGATCCGCTCGCGCACATAGCCGTCCACATCGTGCACGGCCGGCGGCGCCGGCTGTTCCGCCGGAGCCAACACCGGTAGCAGGCCGAGCAGTTCGCCCGCCTCGTCCTCGAAAGAGGCACGCCGTGCGGACAATCGCGCCCGACGCTCGGCCACCGCGCCCGCGTACGGATCACTCACCGTCAGGTAGAGGTAGACCTCGCTCTTGAGCCCCTCGCTGACCGAACGCAGCCGCGTCCAGGCCTCGATCCGGGCCGGTGGCAGCCGCAGCGAAGTCACCAGCGGAACCAGTCCCACACACAGCGCGCCGATCAGCGACAGCACCTTGCCCGGATCACCGGACACCTGCGTACTCGCCGTGACCGATACCGCGCCGGCAACCCCCAACATCAGCCGGACCAGCCGCCATCGCTGCACCGACGCCTTGGCCGCCGACGCGGCGAGCGACCAGCGACGCTGCGCGTGCCAGGTCTGTTCGAGCACCGGATCCGTACCGACGGTCACGCGGGCCTCCTGGGCGGATCGGGTCGTTCCGGAAGTCCGGCCAGATGCATCGCCCGGCCGTGCGTACGCCTCAACTCCCCTTCACCGGAAGGTGTCAACGGCGCCAGTTCGATCGCCTCCACCGGTCCGCACGCGCCGACCCGGTCGGTGAGGAACAACAACAGCAGGCACGGGAAGGCCACCCGCAGCTCACGCACCAACGCCGCGTCCGGCAGGTGCCGGATGACCACCACGATCGGTCCGGTCTCCAGTGCGTGCGCCTCGATCACCTCACGGAACCCGACCTCGCCCTCCAACTCCGGGTCGTCGTAGCCGTCGTAGTCCATGTACCCCGCCACCGCGTCCCGGATCGCGGCGACCAGACCCGCCGCCATCCGGGCGCCGGCCGGCACCGTGACCTCCACATGCGGCCACGGACGCGGATGTCCGCTGGCCCGGAGCAGGTACGCCCGCAGGGTCCCGTCGCGCGTCGCGGTGAGCACGGCGACCCGCCCGTCCTCGCGCCCGCGCAACTCGCCCAGTTGCGCGGCGGCCAGCGTGGGCACCCGCGCGTACACCACACTGAGGTCGGCCACCGTGCCCGCCGGCTCCGACCGCAGCACCGGCAGCACCTCGCCCAGCGCCCGCACCAGCGGGTCGGGTTCGCGCCGGGGCGCAGGAGCGCGCTCGGTCAACAACGCCTCGCTGAGCCGTTCACGGAGCACTTCGCGGTCGAGTCGCTCACGCACCCCCAGCACCTCCGCGGCGGCCCGAAGCGGTCCCTCGTACGCCTCGCCCAGCGCGGAGGTCACCGCGTTGCGCGTGGGCGAGGAGCGGTCCAGGTGCCAAAGCCGGATCTGCGCCAGATCCGCACACAGCTTGGCGGGCAGCCGACCGCCGGCGATCTCGTCGTCGGCCCAGTCGCACATGTCCACCTCGCCGAGATGGATCGCCTTGAGCGCGCTCGCGGCGAGATCGACGCGGCGCACGTCCGGCAACTTCAGCGCGATGAAGCGATATCGGGCGTCGACCCGCCGCCTGCCGTCCGCGATGCCGGCCTCGTAGCCGACGTTCGCCGACTCCAGCGCGTGCCGGGACAGCAGCAGCACGGTGGCCTGACTGCCGTGCAGTTCCAGCGCGATCTCCTGCTGCCATCCGTCGCCGCTGCGCAGGAAGTCCTTGTCGTACACGGCCTCGAAGCCCTCGGCGCTCAACCGTTCGACCAACGCGTCGCGCGCTTCCAGGCATCGACAACAGACCTGTCCCGGCTTCGCCCGCGTGCTGTGGCTGACGAAGATCCGCGGACGAGGTGTCGGGGCGGCACCCGGCCGGTCGAAGGCGTGATGGGCCGTCACGAGCGGCTCGCGTAGAGCTCGTTGGACGTCAGCAGCCGGAACCAGCGGTATTCGTGGGCGGCGAGGGTGACCATCGCCGGCGACCTGTCGCCGAGCGTGCGCGTCGGTTGCGGCCCCGAGAGGTCCAGCAGGTCCACGAGCCTGCCGGGCGGCAGACTGGGCGTGGTCAGCGCGACGGTGCCTCGCCGTGTACCGAGGTTCGCCACGCAGACCACGATGTCGTCCTCGTAGCGCCGCGACAGCACAACCACGTCCGAGTCGCCGGAGCCCAGTCGGGTCGCGGTGCCCCGGGCAAGTGCCCGCTCCCGTCCGCGCACCCGCAGCAGCGCCGCGACGGCGTCGTCCGGGGGACCGACAGGCAGCCCGGCCACGGCCCGAAGTCCCGGTAGCGCGAGCGCGACCGAGGCCATCGCCCCCGCACGCGTCGGTTCCCTCCCGATCCCGGTCGACAGCGACAGGGTCCAATCCGGTACGGCGCCCGCGAACGGTTGCCCGGTCTCCATGAGCGCCAGCGCCTGCGGCACCGATCGGGTGCCCTGGGCGAGCACGAGATGGCAACACTCGTCACCCGCACGCGGCGCCGACTCGCCGACCGCGCCGCGATCGAGCACGAGCACCCGCCCCGGATGCTCGTCCACCAACCGCCGCAGCGCCCGCAGGAATTCCACCGTCGGGTCGCCCCGGCCGGTCGAGGTGTCGCCGCCGGAAACCGGACGCGACGGCAACACCCGTACGCCTGCGGCGCCCGCCGCCAGCAACTCGGCGCAGTAGCGCAACAATCGGGGTCCGCGGCCGCTCCGGACCGCGTCCGAACCGGGCGCGACCTGCACATCGACCAGCATCCTGATGCCGGCCGCCCCGGCCGCGCGCAGGATCTCCCCGGCGGCCACCGAGCCGGGACGCCCGGGGGTCGATTCCCGTATCGGCACGGGTAGGCATACGCAGCCGATGCCCGAGCGCACGACGGACTCCAGGTCTGCGGCACGCACGGGCATCGTGGCGACCAGGGTGTCCAGCAGCCAACCCGTTTCCGGGTCCGCGTTCCGGGCCGGCGTGAGCAGCACGGTCCGGCCGTCCTCGGCCCGCAGTTCGACCGGGCCGCCTCGGCCGACCACGGTGAACTCCCGCGGACTCGCCGCCGAGATGCTCACCGCCGGGAACGGCAGCGGCGCTTCGCGCATGCGACCCGACATCGTCGTACCGTCCCATCTCAGCAACCGGCCCGCCCGGTCCACGGCCGCGGTCCCGGCTCCGCCGCGGCTGATCGCGACGGACACGATGTCCGTGCTCAGGCCGCCGCCCCGGACGACATGGGTCGTGTCGGGGGTCGGCATCAGCACGAGTTGCGGGCCGGTCTGCGCGAAGAGCAGCGGACGGCCGCCGTGCGCGCTGGTGATCGCGGTCACCGGCAGCACGTCGGCGCGTGCCTCGGACCGGATCGCACCGCCTCCCGCGAGGTCGACGAACTCCGGTTCCACACCACCACGCACGATCACCAGCTCCGACGACTCGGCCCCGACCCAGATCCGCAGACCCACTTCGGCCGACCGGGACAGGTACGTCGGCGGATCCATCGGTGCGTCCGGCCGGACCATACACACGCCATGCTCGTTGGCCACGACCACCCACCGCGTCGGCGACAAGCGGTCGGGCGTGGCGACGACCGCGTCACGGATCTCCCCCAGGCCGCCGATGGACACCGTCTCGGCCCCTTCGGTCCGCACGACGAGCAACCGATCCTCGGCCACCAGCAGAACCGTCCCGGTCCGGTCATCTACCCGCAGCAGGCGCGGAGTTCCCTGGAGCGGTACGGTCCGGCGCAGCTTTCCCTGCCACAGCAGCAATTCCGTCCCCTCACCCGCCGAACGCAGCGCCGCTCGGAGCCGGCCGTCCGCCGACGCGCCCGTGGCCCCGAAGACCGTCTCCGTGTTCATGAGGCGGCGGCCCGTCAGCGGGTCCCGATCGGTGGACTTCACGCCGAGTTCGGCGAACACCGCGACCGGCACCCGCACCGACTCGTCGGTCCCCAGCTCCACCACGTGGCCCTGGGTCGTAGCCTCCCCCGGTCCCGCCAACTCGACCCGTACCCGTTCCCCGTCCGGGACTTCCAGCACCCGCGACCCCGGTGCCGGCGGGCGGCTGAGGGTCAGGCCGGCATCGTCCAGCCGCACCCCGAGTTCCGCGCGGCCCCGCACCGGCATCCGGGTCGCGGCCGCCCGTGCCGCCGCGACCCGGGCCGTTCCGTGCCGATCGACCACCCAGCCCGGCGGATCGACCGCCAGCCGGGCCGCCGCCGAGATCAGCAGCGTGCGGGCCGGTGCGGCGTCCTCGAGCACTCGGGGCAGCCTGGGCAGGAAGTGCACGAGCCAACGGGAGAGATCGTCGGCCGACGCGCCGTCGGGAGCACCGGCTGAGATCCCGGCGGCAAAGCCCGCCAGTTCGGCCTCTGTGTCCACCCACCGCTCACCGGCGTCGGCCAGCGCGAGTCGCGTGTAGCGCCGGACCAACTCCGGTGCCTCGCGCTGCATGTCCTCGGTCAGGGAGAGCACCGCCTTCCACTGCCGCCGGTCCCGCGACAAATCGTGCCGCAACCCGGCCGCGATCAGCGGATCGAGCACCACGGCCCGCGCGTCGGCGGACTCGATCAGCGGCGAGAACCAGAGGTCCGCCTCCAGCCCCGCCGCACTGTCCGGGACGAATGTCAGGCGCGCCCGCCGAACGAACGCCGGCGCGGCGTGCGGGGCCAGGCACAGGGCCCGGGCCAGCGTGTACAACGGCGGATCAGTCTCGGCCAGCCACCGCAGATAGCGCAGCTCCGCCGATCCGTCGGGTTCGACGCCGTCCGGCGGGCTGTCGAGGTCCGGCGGGGCATCCTCGTCCGGCCGCGCGTCGCGGGCGGGTGCCGGGCGCGCGTCGAGGGGCTCGCGTGGACCTGTCATCGCCGCACCCCCTCCCCCGCCCGCCGAGTCTCCCGCCGCGCCGCGCGAATCGAGGTCCGCCGATCCAGCGGCACCATCGCCACGCGCCGGCGCAGCGCCCACGGATGCGCCCGCGCCTCGTACGGCGTCAGGCACACCACCGGACATCCGGCACGGCGTACCGCGTCGATCCAATCCCGCCACTCGGTCGAACCGGCCGCGGCGGCGGCACTGAACGGCAGTCTGCGCAGCCCCAGATCCGACACCAGCACCACAGGCGTACCCGCCGCCGGCGCCCGGTAGGCCACCGGCACACGGCGCCCGACCGCACGCACGCCGCGCCACGGGGTGCCCTGAAAGCGCAGCACCTCGACCCGGTCCCGCCCGACCACCGCATCCGCGAGTTGGCGCAACCACCGCTGGTCGAACCGGAACGGCCGCATGGACTCGCCCCCATCCAACAGGAGTTGTATGCCCAGCCGGGTGGTCGGCCGCGCTCGGAAGGGCAGCGTTCGGACCAGCCCGCGATCGGCCACCCCGCGCACCAGCGCACGTTCGTCCAATACGCGGCCGATCACGTCGGTCGACGTCGCCGCGAACATCACCCCCGGCGCCCAGCGCTCCGGCCACACCGGCTCGGGCGCGCCATCGCGCGAACCGGAGTCCAGCAACCGTTGTACGTCGACCCCATCCGATTCGGCCGCCACGACCAGGCCGGAACCCGGGCTCGGTTCACGCAGCACCAGCAACGAGCAGCCCCCGTCTGCCTCCCGCGGCGGCGGCACGGGCGCGCTCACGACGGCAGGCGACTCGTCCCGCGTCCCGCCCGGCTCGTCGGGGTCCGCCGCCGGCGGAGTCCGGGCCGAAGTGCCCTCCGGCTGGCCCGAGTCGGCCGCCGTGGACAAGCCCAGCACCCGGGCGATCTCCATCGCCGTATCGACCTCGGTGACCTCCAGCGCGACGATCGCCCGGACCAGGTCGCCGAGATGGACCTGTCCCCGTCCGGCGCTCACCCGCGTGGCCTCGCGCTCCCTCGTCCCTTGCTCAGTGCGACCTCCACGACCAGGTCCCAGGTGCGGCTGCCCGCGGTGACGCCCAGTTCGTGGCACGCGCGCAGCGTGTCGAGGAACTCGGCCGTGCTCGGCCCCGGAGCCGACTCGGATTCGTTGGCGATCTTCAGCAGATGGTCGGCGACCTGCTCGGCCATGGATTCGTCGTAGGCGGCCCCGAGATGACCGCTCGCCACCTTCAACAGATGTGTGCGATCCGGGGCTTCGAGGGAGAGCAGGATGCAGCGGCGCACGAAGGGCGCGGGCAACTCCCGTTCGTTGTTGCTGGTGATCACCACCAGCGGCTCGGCCCCCGGGCGCGCGCGCACCTCCTCGCCGTCCGGGCCGGTGAAGCGCAGCGTGTCGAGCGGTACCAGCAGGCTGTTCGGCAGGTCCGGATCGGCCTTGTCGATCTCGTCGATCAGCACCACGGACAGCGGAGCGGGACCGGTGTGCCGGCCGTACACCGGCCCGTCCTCCGGCGCCTGCGCGGCCCGACCGGACATGGTGCGATATGGATCGAATGCCTTCCACAACACGCCCTGCGCGCAGTACGCGCCGATGGTCGGCGCGACCTCGCGGACCTGCGCGTCGTTGAGCCGACGGAGCGCGTCGAACCGCCACAGCAGGTCCTCGGGTTCGGTGCGCGCGGTGATCACCTCGGTGTGGCAGACCCGCCCCAGGTGACGCGCGACGTTCGGCGCGAGCGTGGACTTGCCCGACCCCGGAGGCCCGAAGACCAGCAACGGCCGCCGAGTCGCCAGCGCCACGTTGACCGCCAGCACGATGCGCTCGTCGTCGAACACGTACACGCCGTCGTCCGACGTCGTACCGCCGGCTCCGAACTCCGGTGCGGACGCGAGAGGAGGCTGCCGGAACGGGTCGAACGCCATGGTTTTGGACACGTCCCCAGTGTGCCGCCCGACCGGCTGCCTCGGTACGGATTCCGGCACAAGCGGGTGCGACCCGATCGCGGTTGGCTCCCGGTTCGATCCGGATTCGACCCCGATCCGGCCCGATCCGTCCCGGCGCGCCGGTCGATCCGGTGCGGGGACGGCGTGGGGAGTCCACCCGGATGGCACTGCGGCGGCGTCCGAGTCCCGCGGGCCCGGTGCCGAGTCCGTCGTCTGTCTGACAGGATCCGATGCCGTGCGGATATCTCCGATTCATCTCGACGCGGACACCGCCGGCGTGCTGCGTCGCGACCGACTCGTGATCGCGGGCGCGTTCGTGCTCACCGCCGGCGCGTTGTCGTGGCGGGTGGGCATCCAGGCGGTGCTGCCCGCCTTTCTGGCCTTCGTGTTGCTCGCCTCGGCACTCGTGGTGTGCGACGCCAGGCTGATGCGGCTCCCCGATCCGCTGACCCTGCCCGGCTATCCCGTGCTCGCCGCGCTGTTGCTCGCCCCGCTCGACGGGGACGCCTACCTGCGCGCGCTGTTCGCGATGGCCGCGGCGTACGCCCTGCACCTCGTGCTCGCGCTCTGCGGTCTGGGCATCGGCCTCGGCGACGCCAAGGCGGCCGGCCTGGTCGGCCTGGTGCTCGGCTGGCTGTCCTGGGCCGCGCTCGTCCAGGGGCTGGTCCTGGCGTACGTCTGCGTGGGCCTGTACGCGATCGCCCTCGCCGCGACCCGGCGCGCGGGTCGGGGCAGCGTAGTCCCGTTCGGCCCGTTCCTGCTCGGCGCGGCAGTACTGGTGATGCTGATTCGCGGGGCGTGACCGGGCCCGGGCACCAGGCCCGCCCGGTGCCCGATCCGGCGGGGGGGGGGGGGGGGGGTGCCGGGGGTGGGGGGGGAGGGGCGAGCTTCACAAAAAAAAGC